>JAQGLD010000021.1 GCA_028293055.1 Alphaproteobacteria bacterium | reverse complement strand
AGCCCCTGGAGCCGCTCGACCATCGCTCCGCGCCCCTCGCTGATCCGCCGCCCGTCGATGGTCCGCACCGGCACGACCCCGGCAAAGGTGCCGGTTACGAACGCCTCCTCGGCGCCATAGACGTCCGTTAGCGAAAAATTCTTCTCGAACACCGGGATATTCTCGGCCCGGCAGGTCCGGATGACGTTGGCGCGGGTGATTCCGCCGAGGCAATAATCGCCGGTCGAGGTCCACACCTCGCCCCTGCGGACGATGAAGAAATGGGTCGAGTTGCAGGTCGCGACGAAGCCATGCGGATCGAGCATCAGGCCTTCGTCGGCGCCGGCCTGCGCCGCCTGGATGCAGGCGGTGATGCAGTTGAGCTTGGAATGGGAATTGAGCTTGGGATCCTGAACGGCCGGATCGCCCCGCCGGACATGGACGGTGAACAGGGTGATTCCGGCCTCGACCGTCGCCGGAAGCGGCGCCTTATATTCGGGGATGATGACGATCGTCGCCGGAGAGATCACCACCCGAGGATCCTGGTACGGAGTCGAGCGGATGCCGCGGGTGACCATCAGCCGGACATGGACGCCCTCCTCCATGCGATTGGCGTCGAGCGTCTCGTAGAGCCGGCCGACCAGCGCCTCGCGATCGAGCCCGATGTCGATCATCAACGCCTTGGCGCCCTCGAACAGGCGGTCGAGATGCTGGTCGAGGAAGGCGAACCGGCCCTTATGGACTCGCAGCCCCTCCCAGACCCCGTCGCCGAGCACGAAGCCGGAATCGAACACCGATACCATCGCCTCGTCGCGCGACTTCAGCGTCCCGTTCACATTGATCAGGATCGCCGAGTTGCGCGCGTCCGGAGCGCTGTCGTGAGTGCCCTTCGCCATTCCGGGACGGTGCCGGGACCGGCCGCGCTTGGCAAGCGTGGCCGAACCGGCAGCTATTCACTCAGTCGTCTTGCCGTCCCAATGGTCGTTGTCGTGGTCGCGCTCCGCGTCCTCCCTGGTCTTGTGGACGACCTTGTCCTTATGCTCTGGCGGACCGTAGAGCGTGTAGAGGCGCAGCGGAGCGTCGCCGTCATTGACGACATTGTGGCGGGCGCCGGCGGGCACGATCACCGCGAAATCGTCCTCGACCGGGTTTGGAACCCCGTCGATATAGACGGTCCCGCGTCCCTCCTCGATCCGGAAGAACTGGTCGCGATCCTCGTGCACTTCCTCGCCGATGTCGCAGCCCGCCGGCAGGGTCATCAGCACCAGTTGGATATGCTCGCCGGTGTAGAGGACACGGCGAAAATCCTCATTGCCGACGGTCGCCCGTTCGATATTTTCGCAATAGCCCTTCATGTCTCGCTTCCCTTCTCAATCCTTCAGCGGGTCGTGACCCCAGTTCATCAGCGAATAGCGCCAGCGCGACGTGACCCGGTTTTCCGGGGGCTGGGCAGTGTGGCGGCGGACGAAGCCGACGACCTTGCGCATATGCGCATAATCCTCGTCGGTCAGCGCCGCCTTGCGCTTGCGGCCCAACGCCAGGATGCGGCGGCCGGAGGCATGGCCGACGCTCTCGGCCCCCGGGCTCGCTTTCGAGCCGACACGGTGACTTTCCTCCGTCTCGAGCCAGGCTTTAAGCTCCGCCGGACTCATGTTCACCGCCGCCCAATAGTCGCGATAGATCCTGTCTCGGTCGGGCACTGGCATCATCGGGACCTAACGCGCGAGCGCGTCGAGGGTCCAAATGGAATAGTCGATCAGCGTGATCGACGGAGCGGAAAATCCTGGCTGTGCCGGGCAGGATCATTTGACCACTTCGCCGCCCTTGATCACGGTCGAGACATGTTCGAGGACGCGCACGTCCTTCAGGGGGTCGCCTTCGACCGCGACGATGTCGCCGTACCGGCCGACCGCGATCGCACCGACATCGCCTTCGCGGTTCAGCGCCTTGGCAGCGCTCGACGTCGCCGCCTGGATCGCCTGGATCGGAGTCATTCCCCATTCGACCATCGTGGCGAATTGCCGGCCATTGTCGCCATGCGGATAGACTCCGGCATCGGTGCCGAACAGCATCGGGACTCCGGCGCGGACCGCCTTGCGGAAGGTCTCGCGCTGCAGCCGGCCGATCATCTTCTCCTTGTCGAGGCTCTCCTGCTCGGTGCCGTTCGAAGTGCCGGTGGCGAGGATATAATCGTCATTGTAGATGTCCATGTCGAACCACGTGCCCTTCCTGGCGGCGAGCGCGATGGTGGTGTCGCTGGCCAGGCTGCAATGCTCGATCGTGTCGATCCCGGCCTCGATCGCCGCGCGGATGCCCTCGTCGCCATGGGCATGGGCGGCGACCCGGAGCCCCAGCATATGGGCCTCGTCGGCGATCGCCTTCATCTCCTCGTAGCTGAGCTGCTGCGCGCCGACAGCGTCGCCCTTGGAGAAGACTCCGCCGGTCGCGCAGATCTTGATCACCTGCGCGCCATATTTGTGCAGCCAGCGCACCTTGGCGCGGCCTTCCTCCGGGCTGTTGATCACCGAATCCTCGTGACGGTCGAGCGAGGGCGGCAGCATATTGTTGTCGCAATGGCCGCCGGTCGCTCCGATCGCATAGCCGGCGGTGACGATCCGCGGGCCCTTCAGCCAGCCGCCGTCGATCGCCTGCCTGAGGCCGACATCCTGGAATCCGTCCGAGCCGACATTGCGCACGGTGGTGAATCCGGCGCGAAGCGTCTTTTCGGCATTGGCGGTGCCCACCGCGGTCCAGAAGGCGTCGGTATATTGGAAGCCGCGATACCCGCCGATCTCCGCCAGCGAGGTCAGGTGGACATGCATGTCGATCAGGCCCGGAACCAGGGTCTTGCCGGGAAGGTCGATCCGTTTCGCCCCGGCCGGAATGACCGGCCGGGCGCCGCCGCGGCCGACCACGGAAGCGATTCGGCCGTCGGTAATCACGATCACCGGCTGTTCGACGACCTGACCACCGAGCACATCGACCATCCGGTCCGCGGTGACCACGACGCTCTCGGCGGCGGCCGGCGCGGTCGCGGCCAGGAGAGCGGAAGCCAGCGTCCAAGGAATCCACCGCATCGTCATCACTCCCCATAAGCCTGTGGCTTCCTAGCGATTGCGGGCATCGCCCGGCAAGCTCGCAGGGGGCGAGCGTCAGGCGAAGGCAGGCAGCAGCATCCGTCCGCCGGTGCCGACGATTGCGATCGCCGCCGCCAGCCCGGCCGCGACGATGAGATGCCGCCTGTTCAGCGCCCCGGCCGCCCACAGCATGGGAAAGGCCATCGCGGCGGCGATCATCGTCCAGAGATGGTAGCGCAGGTCGGATGCGACGCTGATAGCGAGGAAGCTCGCCCCGAGCGCGAGCGCGGACAGCGACAAGGCGAAAGCGAGATCGCGAAACGCTCCCGGCGGAGCGGTCACGGCCGACCAGAATGCGACCAGGTCGAGCGCCAGCCACAGGCACGGCCAGGCGATCGGCAAGGCGCTCAGCCACAGGCCGGCGCGATGCAAGGCAATCTCGGCCCGGCTCGCCGCAGTGGCGAGACCGAGACGGTTGGGCTCGCCCGCCACCGGCGATACCGAATGCGGCAGGTTAGCAGGCACGAACAGGCGCATCGTGAAGTTGAAATGGGCGATCCGATGCGCCGCATAAGCCAGTGGATGGGACAGGATCGCGCCGATCCACAGTCGCGCGAGCCGCGAGCTCGGTTGGTAAAGCATCTCGGCGCCCGGGCAATCGCCCTCCCCCGCTCGGTCCCATTCGAGCAGCGAATAGCATTTTCGAGGCTGCCAGGCCTCGGGCTTGTATCCCGCCACCGGGTCCACGGTCCGCGCTCCGATCCCGGTCAGATCGTAGATGAGCTGGCTGCGTTCGACTCCGCTTGCCTCGGCGCCGAGCAGATAATGGTTGATCGGCGGGGCGAGCAGCATCGCTCCAACGATCGCGGCCGTGCCGAGGCAGATCCTCGCGATCGGCCTGCGAGCCGGGCCCCAGCCGAACAGGATCATCGCCAGCGGCACGACCGCGAACATCGCGTTGGCGCGCACCAGCAGCGCGTAGGCGAGCAGGGACAAAGCGGGCGCCGCGGCCCACCAGGGGAGGCGCTTTTCCTCGAGCCGGTACCAGCCGACCATTCCGGTCGTAGCGAGCGTCGCGCCGACCATCTGCCCGTCCTTGAGGATCGCTCCGAGCCAGCAGGAGGAGAGGAAGAAGGCTCCGATCGCGAGCAGCGCCCAGCCGGCCTTGCCCTTTCCCCGGCGAGCGCAGGCTGCGGCGAGCAGGCCGATCCCGAGCCAATAGAAAGCGGTCTGGACGAGCAGCATCGGCGCGGCGCCGGGCCACCAGGACGCGAACAGCGACCAGAAGCGCGCCATGATCGGCGGATGCCAGTCGGCATAGTCGCCGCTCAGCAGCTGGCCATATTGATCGACGCTGTCGTAGAGCGCGATTCCCGGCCAGAAGACAGCCAGGGTCGCCAGCCAGGCGAGCAAGGCGGCGCCCGCCTGGAGCCGGCCGGAGGGCCGGGCTCGGTCCATGCTCAGTCCGGCTTGCGCCGCCTCGCGGCGGCATTTTGCTCGGGACGAATGTACATCCGTTTCACCGCGGGCCAGCGTGTGGAGACTTCCTCCTCGATTTCGGCGACGATCCGCTCGACCGCGCCCGCAGTGATCTCGTCCTCGAAATCGGCGCTCATCACCACGGTGATCTGGTCCGGGGCCGAATGGACGGTCAGGACATGGCCGACTCCGACGATACCCTGTCGGCGGGCCGCGGCCTCGCGAATGCCTTCGACGAGTTCCGGATCGGCGGCCTCTCCGATCAGCAGAGCCTTCGATTCGACCGCGAGCAGCCAGGCGGTAAGACCGAGGATGATTCCGATCAGGACCGAGGCAGCACCATCGTAGAATGGATTGTGAGTGAGCTGCGACAATGCGAGGCCGACCGCCGCGGCAAGGATGCCAGCCATTGCGGCGCCATTTTCGAGCAGGACGATGAAGGTCGGCGGGTCCTTGGACCGACGCACCGCCTGGAACCAGCTCTCGTTGCCCTTCGCCTCTCGGAATTCCTTGAACGCGGCCACCGTCGATCCGCCTTCGAGCAGGAAGGCGACCAGTAGCACTCCATAGGCGATCAGCGGCGAAACTGCCGGCTCGGGATGGAGGATGTGGATGATGCCTTCGTAGACCGACACTCCGGCGCCGAGCGCGAAGACCATCAGGGCGACGACGAAGCTCCAGAAATAGAGCTCGCGGCCATAGCCGAACGGGTGGCGCTTGTCGGCGGGTTTGCGCGATTGGCGCCGGCCCCAGATCAGCAGCAGCTGATTGGCCGAATCCACCAGGCTGTGGATTCCTTCGGTCAGCATCGCCGACGATCCGGTGATCATCGCAGCGACGAACTTCGACACTGCGATGCCGACATTGGCCGCGAGCGCAATGATCAGGGTGCGGTTATTGTCGGTCGGTGCGCTCAAGGCGTTGTTTCCAAATTCGTCACCCCGGCGGAGGCCGGGGTCTCGGGACGAAAAGTCACGGCGGTCTCCAGTAGATCCCGGCCTTCGCCGGGATGACGACTGGGACCGCCGCGGCGCTCCCCGTCGTCAATAATGGATCGCGCGGCCGTAAGCATCGAGCACGCTCTCGTGCATCATCTCGCTCAAGGTCGGGTGCGGGAAGACGGTGTGCATCAGGTCCTCCTCAGTGGTCTCGAGCTGGCGCGCGATGACGTAGCCCTGGATCAGCTCGGTGACCTCGGCGCCGACCATATGCGCGCCGAGCAATTCGCCGGTCTTGGAGTCGAACACGGTCTTCACGAATCCCTCGGCCTCGCCGAGTGCGATCGCCTTGCCATTGCCGATGAAGGGGAATTTGCCGACCTTGACCTCGTGGCCGGCTTCCCTGGCCTTGGCTTCGGTGAAGCCGACCGAAGCGATCTGCGGCCGCGAATAGGTGCAGCCCGGGATGTTCCAGGTCTCGAAGGGGTGCGGCTTCTTTCCGGCAATCGCCTCGACGCAGACCACGCCTTCGTGGCTAGCCTTGTGCGCCAGCCAGGGCGGGCCGGTGACATCGCCGATCGCGTAAATGCCTTCGACATTGGTTCGGCCGAAGCCGTCGGTCGCGATATGGCCGCGGTCAGTCTTCACGCCCAGGGCTTCCAGTCCGATCGTCTCGGTATTGGGGACGATCCCGATGGCGACGATGGCATGCGAGAAATCCTGCTCGCCGACGCCCTTGATCGTGGCCTTTACTCCGGTCGGGCCCGGCACGAGCTTCTCGACCCCCGAGCTCACATGCAGCTTCATGCCCTGCTTGGTCAGCGCCTTGTGGACGAAGGCCGAGACCTCCTCATCCTCCACCGGCAGGATCCGGTCGAGCATCTCGACGATCG
>JAQGLD010000015.1 GCA_028293055.1 Alphaproteobacteria bacterium | reverse complement strand
GGCGTCACGTTCGACCAGGTGTTGACGATCGCAACCATCGGCTTGGCCATGGCCTGATCGTCATAGCCGGCGGCGCGAAGCATCGCCCGGGCGGGGGCGCGAGCGGGGCCGTCGACGAGGTCGCGCGACGGCCAGGAATTGGAAGGCATGTGACTTTCCCTTGGGATACCGAACACGGCCGGTCGCCGCGCCGCTTGCCTGCCTAAATCATGAAATCCCCTCTATAAAGCACTTTTGGGCTTGCCATTCGCTGCCCCATTGCATCATAAGTTCACGCCAAGCGGGATCCCAAAATGGGGATTGCGGGGGAATTGGAACGCGGATGAGGATGGGGCAGATCCTGGATGGGATCCTGAAGCCGGGGGCGAACTGCGCCGCCGCGGCACTCCTTTTCGGCATATTTTTCAGCTCGGATAGGAGAGGGGCCTAGGCTTCTGATTCGGTCGCAGAACCGAAACTCAGAAACCCCCGCCCCGAACAGGGCGGGGGTTTCCTTTTGGTGGGAGAAATCGTTTGGTGACGATCTACACGGACAAGGAGGCGAGCCCGACGGCGCTCGAGGGCGCGCGTATCGCGATCCTCGGTTATGGCAGCCAGGGCCGTGCCCATGCCCGCAACCTGCGTGACTGCGGCTTCGACCTGGTCGTCGGCGCACGCCCCGGCAGCAGCGCCGAGCGCAAGGCGCGCGCGGACGGCTTTCGGGTGGTCGCCGCCGCTGAAGCCTCCGCAGAAGCAGATCTCGTCTCCTTGACAGCTTCCGAAGCGTCGCATCGCGCGGTCTACGAGAAGGACATTGCCCCCTTCGTCAGGCGCGGCGCCACTTTGCTCGTCGCCCACGGCTTCTCCATCCACTATCACCAGTTCGATCCGCGTCACGACATCGATGTCGTCCTCGTCGCGCCGAAAGGGCCCGGCGAACGGGTCCGCCGCGAATTCGAGGCCGGGCGCGGCGTGCTGTGCCTGTTCGCGGTGCGGCAGGACGCCACCGGATCGGCGCGGGCGCGGGCCCTGGCTTATGCCCGGGGAATCAGCGGAGCCGGCGGACGCGCGATCGAGACCAGCTTCGCCGAGGAAACCGAAACTCGCCTGTTCGCCAGCTATGCCGTGCCACAAGGTACCGCCCCCGATTCGATCTCCGCTGCAATCGCCATTTTGACGGACGCTGGCTACCAGCCCGAAGTCGCCTGTTTTCAATGCTTCGACGAGACGAAGGCGATCCTGGACCTGATGCATGGCGCCGCCCTCGGCGAGCTCGTTTCCGACACGCGACTTGTCGACGACGGGGCACGAGAGCGGATGGCGCGGCTGCTCGGGGAAATACAGGACGGCAGGCTCGCCGGCTTCGGTCCGGCGGATAGGGCGCGTCCTGGGGATGACATGGTAAGCGGCGAGGCCGATGGTCGGGGCGCTGCTACCGGCACGCCTCCGGGGCAGCCAATCGCCTGGCCGAACCCGCAGCCGGAGATCTGGGCCGCGTGATGGAGAGAGTAATGACTAAGATCGTGGTCCTGCCCGGCGACGGCATCGGGCCCGAAGTCGCCGGCGAGGCGGTCGCCTGCCTGAAAATGGTTTCCGAATTTCGCGGGCTCGGCTTCGATTTCGAATCACACGATTTTGGCGGTGTCGCGATCGACCGCCACGGCGAGCCCTTGCCCGAAGCCACCCTGGCGGCCTGCCGCGGCGCCGTCGCGATCCTGATGGGCGCGGTGGGCGGGCCCCGCTGGGACAAGGCGGCGGTGCGGCCGGAAGCGGGGCTGCTAGGCCTGCGCCAGGCGCTCGGTCTTTTCGCCAATTTGCGGCCGGCGCGGGTTATCAAGGGGCTCGAAAGCTTTTCCCCGCTCAAGACGGAGCTCGCGGCCGGCGCCGATGTCCTGGTCGTAAGGGAGCTTACCGGAGGACTCTATTTCGGCGAGAAAAAGGAAGGCGACGATAGCGCTTCGGATCTTTGCACCTACACCCGCGGCGAAATCGAGCGGATCGCCCATGTCGCCTTCGCGGCCGCGCGGGCGCGTCGAGCCAAGGTGACCTCGGTCGACAAAGCCAATGTCCTCGCGACCTCGCGCCTGTGGCGCCGGACGGTCGAGGCGGTCGCCGCCCGATATCCCGACGTTGCGCTTGATCATCTCTATGTCGACGCCGCCGCAATGGCGCTGGTGACCGGTCCGGCCCGGTTCGACGTCATCCTCACCGAGAATCTGTTCGGCGACATCCTCTCCGACGAATTGTCGGTGATCAGCGGCTCGATCGGCCTGCTCGGCTCGTCGAGCCGCGGCGCCGACGGACCCGGCCTCTACGAGCCCATCCACGGCTCGGCCCCGGACATTGCCGGTCAGGATGTCGCCAACCCGGCCGGCGCGATCGCCAGCGCCGCGATGCTGCTCGACGATCTGGGCCTGTCGGACGAGGCCTCGGGGCTTACCGAGTCCCTGGAGCAGGTTCTGCTCGACGGCTGCCGGACGCGCGATCTGGGTGGCAAGGCGGGCTGCCGGGAATTCGGCGCGCGAGTCCGCCAGGCTCTTGCCGACCGACTGGGAAAAGCGCCAGCAGAGGCATTGGAATCGAACCGGGACTGCCACGAATGACTCCGAAGACCCTCTACGAAAAGATCTGGGACTCGCATATCGTCGAACAACGCGAGGATGGCTCCTGCCTGATCTATATCGACCGTCACCTCGTCCATGAGGTGACCTCGCCCCAGGCCTTCGAAGGACTGCGACTGGCTGGTCGTCGTGTCCGGCGGCCCGACCTGACGCTCGCAGTCGCGGATCACAATCTCCCGACGACGGCGCGGGTCGATTCGGAGGGCAGGCGCCTGCCGATCGCGGATCCGGCGAGCGCGGAGCAATTGTCGACGCTCGAAGCCAATGTCGCCGAATTCGCAATCCCCTATATCGAGGCGACCGCGGCCGAGCAGGGCATCGTCCATGTCGTCGGACCGGAGCAGGGCTTCACCTTGCCGGGCACGACGCTGGTCTGCGGCGACAGCCACACCGCCGCCCATGGCGCGCTCGGCGCGCTCGCCTTCGGAATCGGCACCAGCGAGGTCGAGCATGTCCTTGCCACCCAGACGCTGATCCTCAAGCGCTCGAAGACGATGGAGATACGGGTCGAGGGGAAGATCGGATTCGGAGTCTCGCCCAAGGATGTCGTGCTGGCGGTGATCGGCGAGATCGGCGCGGCCGGAGCCGCAGGCCATGTCATCGAATATCGCGGCGATACGTTCGATACCATGTCGATCGAGGGCCGCCTGACCGTTGCCAACATGTCGATCGAGGCGGGCGCTCGCTCGGGGCTATTCGCAGCCGACGAAAAGACTTTCGCTTATCTGAAGGGCCGGCCGATGGCGCCGCAGGGCGAAGATTGGGAGCGTTCGGTCGCCCGCTGGCGGGACCTGCGCAGCGACGACGGGGCGCGCTTCGACCGCGTCGTCCGGCTCGACGCGTCGGCGATCGCGCCGAGCGTGACCTGGGGAACCAGCCCCGACGATGTCCTGCCGATCACCGGTCGGGTTCCCGATCCCGAAAGCTTCGCCGATCCGGCGCGCCGCGAATCGGCGCAGAAGGCACTCGATTATATGGGCCTGACCGCAGGCACCGCGCTCGAGGATATCTGGATCGAGCATGTCTTCATCGGAAGCTGCACGAACAGCCGGATCGAGGATCTCCGCGAGGCGGCGAATGTCGTGCGTGGCCGCAGGGTCGACTTACATGTGAAGCAGGCGCTGGTCGTGCCTGGCTCCGGCTTGGTCAAGAGTCAGGCGGAAGCGGAGGGGCTCGATCGGATATTCATCGAGGCCGGCTTCGAATGGCGCGAGCCCGGCTGCTCGATGTGCCTTGCGATGAATCCCGACAAGGTGCCGCCGCGCGAACGCTGCGCCTCCACCTCCAACCGCAATTTCGTCGGCCGGCAGGGCCCCGGCGCTCGCACCCATCTGCTCTCGCCGGCCATGGCGGCGGCGGCGGCTGTCAACGGGCGGCTGACCGATGTCAGGGAGCTGATCGGATGAGCGACTCCAGCCGCATTCAGGGCCGCGCCTATCCTCTCGGCCGCGCCAATGTCGACACCGATGTGATCATCCCCGCCGCCCACCTCAAGACGATCACCCGCGCCGGCCTGGGCCGCTACGCTTTCGATACGGTCCGAGCGGAGGTCGGCAATGTGTTCGATGATCCGCGCTTCGCAGGAGCGCCGATCCTGATCGCGGGCGACAATTTCGGCTGCGGATCGAGCCGCGAGCATGCCGCGTGGGCGCTCGCCGATCTCGGCATTCGCGCGGTGATCGCGCCGAGCTTCGCCGACATCTTCGCGAGCAATGCGTTCAAGAACGGGATTGTCACCGTCGCCTTGCCGCAGTCGGCGATCGATCGGCTGCTTGCAGTCGCCGAGGCGGACGAGATCGAGGTCGACCTCGAGACGATGAGCGTCACCACGCCACTGCAGGACCGGTACGCCTTCTCCCTCGATCCGTTTCGGCGGCGCTGCCTGTTGGAAGGTTTGGACGAGATCGCGCTCACCCTCGCCAGCGAGTCGGCGATTCGCACTTACGAGGCGAACACCGGTATTTGAGTGAATTGCTGCTTTGCAGCAGATCGTCCCGCGCGAACTCGCCGCCGCCTGAAGTGTCTTCGCCAAGCCCTTTGCAACGCGGGGATTCGGTCCTCTTCTCTTCGGTCGCGGAGGAGGGAGACTGTTGCTCAGGCACCACAGATGGGACACAAAAACTTTTTAATTGTGCGCTGCGGTATTGCAGTGCACAATGAATGGTGATGGGATCGTCAGGGAACCCGCGCCAGACGGGATCCCAAAGAGGAGAGGCCACCAAATTTTCTTGAGGGGTTACATATGCGGACGAACATGATTCTCGCACTCGCAGCTGCGATCACAGCACCGCTCGCTTTTGCCGCCTCACCGGCTGCCGCGGAGGACGCCCCAGCCAGCAGCATCACCGTCAGCGGCGGCGCCACTTTGGTTTCCGACTATCGTTTCCGGGGCATTTCGCAGACGGACAAGCGCGCCGCGATCCAGGGCACGTTTACGATCGCCCATGCGTCGGGCTTCTACGCTACGGTCTGGGGGTCGTCGGTCGACGATTATGTGACCGCATCGGGTCAGTCGCACCAGGAGATCGACCTGATCGCCGGCTACAAGAAGACCGTTGGCGGTACCACCTTCGATCTCGGGGCGCTGTATTATGTCTACCCGAAGCGGAAGCTGACCGGTGACCGCACCAGCTCCAACTTCATCGAGCCCTATCTTGCCATCTCGCACACGATCGGCCCGGTCACCGGCAAGGCGACCGTCAATTATTCGCCGAAGCAGAAAGCGCTCGCGCTCGATCAGATCGGTCCGAAGCGCGACAATGTCTATCTCGCGGGCGATCTTTCGGCGTCGATCCCGCAGACGGCGTTGGCGCTCAGTGCCCATCTCGGCCACACTTGGGGACCGAGCTGGCTGTCGATCGGCAAGCAATATACCGACTGGAATCTGGGCGCGACCTACACCTGGAACCATATCACCGTGGGCGTGCAATATGTCGACACCAACGGCGACTTCATCACGCCGACCGGCAAGAATGCCAGCAAGGCGGGCGTCGTCGGCTCGGTCGGCGTCGCTTTTTAAGCTGCTGAGATTGGCTCCCCTCCCTGAGCACAGGGAGGGGCTGGGGGTGGGTGCGTCTCCCCCCACAGTGAGCCTCGGACCATAACTCATCCCTAACGCCCCCTGTATTCGGGGGGATAGTAAGGGCTAACCGATCTCGACCCCATTTTCCTCGGCCCAGCGGGTGAGCAGCGGCCGGAACGGCTCCCGCGGGTCGGCGAGCAGCCCCTCCATCACCGGCAGCAGGGCCGAGCGGTCGAGCGACCGGATCATCGCCTTCATCGGCCCGACCGCGACCGGGGTGATCGAGAAGCGCTCGAGACCGATCCCGATCAGCGCCATCGCTTCGAGCGTGCGCCCGCCCATCTCGCCGCACACCCCGACCGGCACCTTATAGGCATTGGCCTCGACCACGATTCTCCTGAGGAAGCGGAGGATCGCCGGAGACAGCCAATCGTAGCGCTCGGCCAGCTTGGGATGCGACCGATCGGCTGCGAACAGGAACTGGGTGAGATCGTTGGTGCCGATCGACAGGAAGTCGATCTTGGGCAGGAGCAGGTCGAGCACTTCGGCGAGCGCCGGTACTTCGAGCATCGCACCGTAGGAAATGCGGGTCGGCAGCAGCTTGCGCCGCTCGCCGAGCCACTGGCGCTGCTGCTCGACGATCCCGCGCGCCTCGTCGAACTCCCAGGGCTCCGAGATCATCGGGAACATGATGTTGAGCTCGCGTCCCGCGGCCGCTTCGAGCAGTGCCCGGGCCTGCGCCTTCATCAGGCCGCCCCGATCGAGCGCGAGGCGGATCGCCCGCCAGCCCATCGCGGGATTCTCCTCGAGCTCGCCATCGGCGAAATCGATATAGGGTAGCGCCTTGTCGCCGCCGACGTCGACGGTGCGGAACACCACGGGCTTGTCCCCGGCGGCGTCGAGCACCGAGCGATACAGCCGTTGCTGGCTCTCCCGTCTAGGCAGGGTCGCGGAGACGAGGAACTGGAACTCGGTGCGGAACAGGCCGATGCCGTCCGCTCCGGTCAGCTCGAGCGCGTCGACATCGTCGCGCAGCCCGGCATTGACCATGACCGTGATCCGCGTGCCGTCCTTGGTCACCGGAGGCACGTCGCGAAGCGCCGCGAATTCCGCGCGGCGCTTCTGGCTGGTGACGAGCTTGCCCTTGAAGGCCTCCTCGACCGGCGGAGTCGGGCGTACGAAGGCGATCCCGCCATTGCCGTCGAGCAGGACCTCGTCGCCCTCGCCGATCACCTGGCGCACGGTACGCACCCGGCCGAGCATCGGAATCCCCATCGCCCGCGCGACGATGGTGACATGGGCGGTGAGCGAGCCTTCCTCGAGGATCACGCCCTTCAGCCGCCGCCGGTCATATTCGAGCAATTCGGCCGGGCCGAGATTGCGGGCGATCAAGATGGCGTCGCCGCGCAGCCCCATCTGCGCTGCGGTGCCGAGCTGTCCTGAAACGGTCCGCAGCAGCCGGTTCGACAGATCGTCGAGATCGTGCATCCGGTCCTGGAGCAGTGGATCGTCTATCTCGCGCATCCGCATCTGCATGCGCTGGCGGACCCGTTCGATCGCGGCCTCGGCGGTCAGGCCGGAATCGATCGCCTCGTTGATCCGGCGCGACCAGCCTTCGTCATAGGCGAACATCTTGTAGGTCTGGAGAACCTCCTGATGCTCGCCGACGGTGCCGAACTCGACACCGGTGGTCATCGCGTCGATCTGTTCGCGCATCTTGCGGAACGCGGAATAGACCCGGTGGCGCTCGGCCTCGACATCGTCGGCCACGGTATGCTCGATCAGCACCCGCGGCTGGTGATAGACCGCTACGCCCTGGCCCATGCCGGTCACCAGCTTGAGGCCCTCGAGCCGGGCGGTGCCCTGGTCG
>JAQGLD010000003.1 GCA_028293055.1 Alphaproteobacteria bacterium | reverse complement strand
CCGCGCGGACCCCGTCGAGCGCATCGCCCTCGCGATCGAGCAGCATCACGCAGGCGCCGTCGCCAAGCATCCGTGCGGCGGTCGCAGCGCCGATGCCGCCGGCGCCGCCGGTGATCAACGCGATCTTGCCGACGAGGGGCTTGGGCCTCGGCATGCGCTGCAGCTTGGCTTCCTCGAGCGCCCAATATTCGATGTCGAATGCCTCCTGCTCGGGAAGACCGACATAGCCACCAAGCGCTTCGGCGCCGCGCATCACATTGATCGCATTGCCGTAGAATTCGCCGGCGATCCGCGCGGTCGCCTTGTCGGCGGCGAAGGTGATGCGGCCGATACCAGGGATCAGCACGACTACCGGATTGGGATCCCGCATCGCCGGATCGCTCGGCCGGGCGCAGCGTCCGTAATAAGCGGCATAGCCGGCGCGATAGGCTTCGAGCCGTTCGGCAAGATGGCCCTTGTCTTCGAGCCGGGCCGGATCGAGTGTCAGCGGAGCGATCTTGGTGCGCAGGAAATGGTCCGGACAGGAGGTGCCGACCGCGGCGAGCCGCTCGAAATCGGCCGAACCGACGAATTCCAGAGCTTCGGGATCGTCCGAGAAGTGACCGATCTTGCCGCGCTCTCCGGTCATCAGGCCGCGCAGCCGCGGCATCAGCCTGGCGGCGGTCGCGGCGCGCTGCTCCGCCGGCAGCGGAGCCACCCGGCTACCGCCGAACGCCGGACGGCCGGCCATGCGCGCATTGAGATAGGCCGCGGCGTCGGCGATCAGCCCGATCGTCTGCTCGTAGCAGGCCTGCGAGGTCTCGGCCCAGCAGATGATTCCGTGGCCGGCCATCATCGCGCCGACGCATTCGGGATTGGCGGCGGCGAAATCGCGTACCTGCACGCCGAGCTCGAAGCCGGGGCGCTTCCAGGGCAGCCAGCCGATCCTCCCGCCCCAGATTTCCGCGGTCGCGGCCTCTCCGTCGGCCGCGGTCGCAAGCGCGATGATCGCATCGGGATGGACATGGTCGACATGGGCGTACGGCAGCAGGCCGTGGAGCGGAGTGTCGATCGAGGCTGGACGCGGATTGAGCGCGAACGTGCAATGCGGCAGGTAGGCGACCATCTCGTCCTCGAGCTCGACGCCTCGGTACAGCTTTTCGAGCGAACGGAACTTGTCGAGATAGAGGGTGGCGAAACCGTCGAGCTTCATCGACCCGATGTCTCCGCCCGAGCCCTTGACCCAGAGGACATCGACTTTCTCGCCGGTGAGGGGATCGCTCTCGACCAGCTTGGCGGAGGTGTTGCCGCCGCCGAAATTGGTGACGGTGAGGTCGGATCCCAGCAGGTTCGAGCGATAGAGAAGCAACTCGACCGCGGACATGCCGGAGGCCAACCTGTCGTCCCACCGACTCGCCGGAACGACGAACGGGATAGCGGCGGGCTGGGAGAGG
Organism: Alphaproteobacteria bacterium; assembly: GCA_028293055.1. Classification (GTDB taxonomy): domain Bacteria; phylum Pseudomonadota; class Alphaproteobacteria; order Sphingomonadales; family Sphingomonadaceae; genus Allosphingosinicella. Next base: position 6,832 of record JAQGLD010000003.1, on the reverse strand, counting down.
GTTTGCGCCGAGCGCGCTTCGGGTTCGACAAGGTCCGACATGGTTTCACCTTTGGGATGGGCTTTCATGCCATCTATCAAAAAGGCTGGCGCTCTTCAATCAGTTTAGATAATAACCAATCATATTCGATCGCGGGAGAGGATGGATGGGCGATCGAGCGATCGTCGTTCTGGATTGCGGCAAGACGCTGGCCAAGCTCAGCCTGTGGCGGAGCGACGGCTCGCTGATCGCTCGCGAGACCCGGCCCAATGCGCGGGTCGATACCGGCACCTATGTCGCATTGGACTCGGCCGGGATCGAGGCCTGGATCGCCGCGACCCTGCGCGGCTTCGCGTCGCTGGCGCCCATCGGCGCGATCATCCCGGTCGGCCACGGTGCCGGCGCAGCCATCGTTCGCGACGGCGGCCTCGTCTGTCCTCCGCTTGATTATGAGGACGCGATGCCGGCGGACCTGCGCCGCGACTATGACGGCCTTCGCGATCCTTTCGAAGCGACCGGCTCGCCGGCGCTTCCCGACGGGCTCAACCTCGGGGCGCAGCTTTACCGGCTCCAGGCGCTGCATCCCGACCTGCTCGAAGGCGGCGCGCAGATCCTGCCCTGGGCGCAATATTGGGCGTGGCTGCTCTGCGGCGTTCCGGCGAGCGAATTGAGCAGCCTCGGCTGCCACACCGATTTGCTGCGGCCGGGCGACGCCAGCCTCTCCGACCTCGCCCGGCGGCGCGGCTGGGCGGATCATATCGCGCCGCTGGCTCCGGCCGGAGCGGTGCTCGGAACGATCTCGCCGCAATGGGCTGAGCGGACCGGCCTCGCCGCCGATGTCCGGGTCCATTGCGGTCTTCACGATTCGAACGCCGCTTTGCTCGCCGCGCGCGCCTTTCCTCAGATAGCGGACCACGAATCCACCGTGCTTTCGACCGGAACGTGGTTCGTGGCGATGCGCTCTCCCGCCGACGGCGCGACCGTCGACATCTCGACCCTGCCCGAGGATCGCGACTGCCTGGTCAATGTCGACGTGTTCGGCAAGGCGGTCCCGTCGGCGCGGTTCATGGGCGGGCGGGAGATAGAGATCTTGTCCGGTGTCGACAGCCGCCGGGTCGACATCCGCCCCGACCAGCCGGCCTTGCTCGCCGCGGTGCCCGACCTGGTCGCTGCGGGTGCGATGGTGCTGCCCGGCTTCGCGAGCGGCTTCGGCCCCTTCCCGCATGGCCGCGGACGCTGGATCGGCATGCCGACCGATCCTTTCGCACGCCGCGCCGCGGTCTGCCTCTATGCCGCGCTGGTCGCCGATGTCTCCCTGTCGCTGATCGGCAGCCGCGACCGAATTCTGATCGAGGGGCGTTTCGCCGAAGCCGAAGTGTTCGTCCGGGCGCTCGCGACGCTCCGCCCGGACGCGGAAATCTTTGTCTGCAACGCTCATAACGACGTCTCCTTCGGCGCGCTGCGCCTGCTGCTGCCCGAGCTGAAGCCAGCCTGCCGCCTGACCCGGGTCATGCCGCTCGACACCGACCTCCTCGCCTACCGCGCCCGGTGGCTGCGCGAGGCCGAGCGGATGGAGCAGGCCGCGTGAGGCCGGCTGCACGGGAAATTCGATTGGCGGGATGCACATGTTCGCATCGTCGCCACGACAAGAAGAGGAATTGAGAGGATGGATGCCAACCCCCTGCTCGGAGTCGTGTTTCACTGGCTTGGAGGCCTGTCCTCCGCCAGCTTCTACGTGCCCTATAAAAGCATCCGTCGCTGGTCGTGGGAGATATTCTGGATCACCGGCGGACTCTTCTCCTGGCTGTTGGCACCGTGGCTATTCGCCTCGCTCCAGACCCACGATCTTCTCGCAGTGCTCGGCGGAACTCCCGGCCAGACGCTGTTCTGGTGCTGGTTCTGGGGCGCAATGTGGGGCTTCGGCGGACTCACCTTCGGACTCACCATGCGCTATCTCGGCCTCTCGCTCGGAATGGCGGTCGCGCTCGGCCTGACCACGGTGATCGGCACGCTCGGGCCGCCCATCTTCCGCGGCCGGATCGGCGAATTGCTCGCCAGTCCGAGCGGGCAGGTGACCTTCGTCGGGATCGCGATCACGATAGTCGGAATCGTCGTCGTCGCCTTGGCCGGACGGCTCAAGGAGCGGGAGCTCGACAGCGCGCAAGCCAAGCAGGGCATACCCGAATTCAACCTCCGCAAAGGCCTTGCCATCGCGGTCTTCTCCGGGATCATGTCGGGCTGCTTCGCCTGGGGCCTCGATGCCGGCCAGCCCATCCGCGATGCCACCCTCGCCGCGGGAACGACTCCGATCTGGCAGGGCCTGCCGGTGCTCTGCATCGTCCTGCTCGGCGGGCTGACCACCAACCTGATCTGGTGCAGCTGGCTGATCGTCCGCAATCGCACGGCCGGCGAGTTTCTCGGCCGGCCGGGACCCGCCGCCGACGCGGATGGAAGCCCGCCGCCATTGGCCCGCAACTATGCGCTTGCGGCACTTGGCGGCACGCTCTGGTACTTCCAGTTCTTCTTCTACACGATGTGCGAGAGCCAGATGGGCCGCTACGGCTACTCGAGCTGGACGCTGCACATGGCGAGCATCATCATCTTCTCGACCCTGTGGGGATTCGCACTTCGCGAATGGCGTGCCTCGAGCGGCCGTACCAAGGCGATGGTGTGGGCAGGAATCGCCCTGCTGGTCGGGGCGACGATGGTGATCGGCTACGGCAATTATCTGGCGGCTGGCTAGCGGGCTCTCCGTTTTCGCGGAAACGTGTCCCGGCGAAGGCCGGGATCCAGTGTGGAGGCCGCGCGGCTGGGCCCCGGCCTTCGCCGGGGAACACGCTGCTCAACCTAGTCGCCCAATCTGGACGAGAAGCCGAGCTAAAGCCGCTTTCGCTGCACCGTCCAGCGCGAGTCCCGGCACAGGCCGCAATTCTTGCCGAGGAACATCGCGCCCGCCTTGCGGTCGCGCTTGAGCTGCCAGTCGAGCCAGGCGATTGCGATATCGGCATAGGCACCGCCGTTCGGCGCGGTGAAGAAGGTTCCGCCATGGCCGACCGGCAGCCAGGCGAACAGGGCCGGCACCCGGTCGATCCTTTGAAAGTCGTCGAGCGCATTGGCATAGGCGATGTCGGCGGGGCCGCCATTGATATAGGCGATCGGACCGTGGATCCGGGCGAGCGCGTCCTTGGTGAGGAGGATTCCGCTGCGGCCGCTCGCCGCGCCGCGATTGTAGATTCCACTGTTCCAGATCATCGCGGTGCGCACCCGTGGATCGGCGGCGATCGCGATCGCCTGAAGGCCGCCGCAGCTATGGCCCATCACTGCAACCGATCCGGTATCGAGGCGATGGAAATAGGGGCTCGAGCGTAGCTTGTTCTGGGCCACCGCCCAGTCCAGCCCGTCGGTGAGCTGGGACGCCTGGGTCTCGTCAGCACCGCGGGCGGGGCCCTCGGCCCCCGGGGCCCCCGCCGGAGCGACGGGCTTGGTGGTCGGCGCCGGCGCCGGTCGCATCGGCTCCTCGCCGCGGGCATGACCAGCGGCGACGACCAGATATCCGTGCGACGCCACCTCGCGAAGGAAACGGGCATTGCCAAGGCCATTGTCGCGGCAGCCGCCATTGCCCCAGAGCAGTACGGGAAGCAGCCGGCCGGGCAAGGCGGCGGGCCGGTAGACGACGTGATTGGCAAGGCTTGGCTCGACGATCGCCTGCGCGGGCCAGGGGCCGGTGCCCGCCGGAGCGCCAATCGGTCCCGGCGGCAGTGGCGGAGGCTCGGCCTGCGCCAGCACCGCGCCAGCGAGCGATGCGAGCAGCAAAGCTGGGAACAGGCGCCTGGCGCGAAACGCGGCTCGGATCGGCATCTCAGGTCACTCCCTTGGCGCAGATGAAATTGGTGGCATCGTCGGTGCTTCCGTGACCGGAATAGCGAGCCCGCGCCGGCCAGGCGCAGAGCGGGCGGGTTCGGCGAGTCGTGCCGTCCTCGATCCGCGTCGCGACGATCCGCTCGGGCGCCCGGCGCTGATCGACCCAGCGCTCGAGCGCGGTGAGCAGATCGTGGTCGGCATCGGGCAGCGGCGCATCGCCACCCGCCCCGCCGAACAGATCGGGACCGGCGCCGCCGCGGCAATGGTCGACTCCCGGCGCCATGAACAGCCGCACGCCGCGCTCGCCGAGCCGGCCGTTGCGGCGCCGAACCGCCTCGTAATAAGCGAGTGTGGTCTGCGGCGCGACCAACGGGTCCGCCCAGCCCTGATAGAGGATCAGCCTACCGCCGCGGCGCAGGAAAGGGCCGATGTCGGGATTATCGGCATGAAGGTTCATCACCTTGTCGATCGCCGGCAGGTCGCGGGCCAGGCTGAAGCTCCGCGAATCCCAGCTCGCATCGCCATGGACTCCGTCGCCGAACAAGGAGACCGCCAGATAAGGTGGGCCGGGCGTGAACGGTTCCGGCAGGGTGACTGGCGAGACGGGAATGCCCGGCAGCAGGCCATCGTCTATCGGTCGACCGTCTTCATCGTGGAGCGGCGCATAGAGCCGCCGCACGGCGACGATCTGCCCGGCGCTGAGGCAGCCGGTCCGGCTTGCCCCTGCGCAGAGCAGATGCCCAGGATCGAAGCCGCAACGGCGCGGATCGTCGATCACACCATCGACGATTCCGTCCAGGGAATCGCACGCCTTCACCGCAGAGTCGGAGACCAGCTTCCAGTCCACGGGCTTCATCAGCCCGGCCCATCGGCTGTGCTGCTGCATCTCCCACATCCGCCGAGCGCTCATCTCCGGCGTGTTCACGCCCGGCGCTCCGGCGACGACCCCATCATAATCGTCGGGAAAGCGCTGAACCTCGGTCAGCGCCTGCCGCCCGCCGCCCGAGCAGCCGACGAAAAAGGCGTTGCTCGGCGCCCGGTCGTAAAAAGCGGCGATCGTCGCCTTGGCCTTTACCGCCAGCAAATGATTGGCGCGCCAGGCGTAATTGGCGGCGCGGTCGGGACGGCCGAGCAGCCAGTGGCGGTCTTCCGCCCTATGGCCGGTATCGGTGCTCCCCGCCGCATAGCCGCGGCGGATGCCGCGATCGAGCTCGCGATAATCGAGCTGGCCCGCCTGCCCGCCGACTCCGCCGACCAGCAATCGCCCATTCCATTCGGGCCCTAAGGGCAGCCACAATTCGAAGCCGATCTCCTTCTCGATCACGCCCTCGATCCGGCAGAAGCGGCGGGTGATGGGCGCTGCGTGCGGAAAGGGCGCGGTGTAGGGCCGTTCCGGGCCGACCTCGCTGGCTCTGACGACATGCACATCCGCGATCCGGAGCGAAGCGGCGCGATCGCAGGCGCCCGCCAGGGCCGGTGCCGAAGCGAGGAACAGTCCCGCCAGCACGGCCGCGCGAGCGAGGGCGAACGCCATCACCGGGCGGCGATGACCGGAAGGGTTATCGAGGAAGGATGGTCGCGGTCTGCATAGACCGTGATTCTATGCGCGAGGCCCGATGGCTCGCGAGCCCGCTCGCGATAGTCGGCGCCGGCGATCGCGATCTGAACCCTGTGTCCTGCCTTGAAGATGTAGGAGGTGGGCATGAGCTCGAAGCTGAGCCTGGCCGGCGCCCCGGCCTCGAGCGGCATCGCATCCTCGGCATAAGCGCGGTGCCACGGCACGCCCGGCGGCATGCGCCACGGCGCCTCGTTGGTCCGGCGCAGCGAGGCCTTGAGCCGACCCTCGGTCACCACCCTGACAGTGCCGTCGGGCGCGACATCCTCGAGATAGGCGAAAAGGTTGGCATCCGCGGCATCTGCCGCGATCCACAGATCGGCCCTGCCGCTGCCGGTGACCTCGGTGTCCGCGGCTAGAGCGGCTCCGGCAAAGCCGAGCGAACCTGTTCCCGGGTAGCAGGGCTGGGCGTAGGGCCCCTGGCCCTTGCCGGTGCAGGGCGAGGCATAGTCGACATCGAACGAAGCCGGCGCTCCGAACCGCGGCTTCGCTTCGTCGGTCAGGGCGCCCTTCGCACCGAACAGCAAGCTACGCGGCCGCATTCCGGCGACCGGCCAGCCGGCCGAGCTCCGCCATTCCGACCCAGCGGGCGCATTGACCGTGAAATAATGGATCGGAGCATCGGTGGAGAGGCCGGTGTCGATCCCCTTGAGATGGAGATCGAAAAATCGATGCGCCTCCTCGAGCAATGCGAAATCGTCGTTCGCGCAATGCTGCCACGGCCCGATCACGATCCGCGAGCCGGGCACGTTGAGCCAGGCGATCAGTCCCTGGTCGCGCAATTCGTCCTGCCAGCCGCCGACGACATAGAGCGGGACTCCCGAGCGGCGGATCTGGTCGGCATAGGAGGCCGAGCTGCCCTCGGCCCAGAATCGGCTGGCGACCTGCCTCGAGAAGCTGTCGCGATAGGGCATTTCCTTCCACATCTCGAGTAAAGAGGTGGAGCGCTGATGCTCCTCCGCAGCCTGGCGAAGCAGGGTCTTGCTCTCGTCGCCGTCGACCGGTTTCTGGTCCATGTCCTCGGCGACAGTGCGCGCCGGCCCGGTGCCCCATTGGGCGAAGATTCCGCCGCGGCGGAAGGCGTCATATTTGTGCCAGGAGAAGCAGCCCATGAACGCGGCCCTCAGCGCCGGCGGGCGCATCGTCACCGCATGCATCGCGGCGTCGCCGGTGTTGGAGCAGCCGTAGATCGCGACCTTGCCGTCCGACCAGCTCTGCTTCGAGAGCCAGTCGATGACGTCGTAGGCGTCCTGCGCCTCGTTGCGGTCGTGATAGCCACGCCGCTCGCCGAACGACTGGCCGTTGCCGCGCCGGGCGACCTGGACGACGACATAGCCATAGTCGGTCAGGCTCGGCATCGAACGGAACCCGCCGGCG
>JAQGLD010000632.1 GCA_028293055.1 Alphaproteobacteria bacterium | reverse complement strand
TTTGCGCTTCTGGCATGTCGTGCGCGCAGAATCCGATTCCGTTCGCGTCGAGGATCGCGAGCACCGCCTCGGTGACCCAGCTCTTCTCGCGAAACTCGAAGACATGGGCGAGGTCCCGCGGCAGCAGCGCCACGAACGCTTCCAGCCGCTCCTGGTTGAATGTCCACCGCGGCGGCAGCTGGTAGAGAATCGGCCCGATCGTCCCGCCCAGCCGGCGGGCGCGGGACAGGAATTCCGCGACCGGCTCGGCGCAGTCCTTGAGCTTCTTCATGTGGGTGATGAAGCGCGGCGCCTTGACCGCATAGTGGAATCCCGGCGGCGCCTGGTCGCGCCATTTGGTGAAGGTCTCCGGCTTGGGCAGGTGATAGAAACTGGTGTTAAGCTCGACCGTGCCGAACGTCGCGGCATAATGTTCGAACCAGCGCTTTTGGGCGAGCGTCTCGGGATAGAAAAGGCCGCGCCAATGGCGGTAGATCCAGCCCGAGCAGCCGATGCGGATGGTTGCGGTCATTGACGGTACGAAACGGAACGGTCAGCGAATAAGTTGCGTTGTCGAATCGTTGATCCCCCATTGGAGGTCGTCCTGAACCGTACCAGAACCGTCCTGATCGTGGTCCTCACGGCCGTGATCACCGCATTCCTCACCAGCCTGTTCTGGCTGGCCGCATTCAATCGCGGCCACATGACGCAGCCGCCCGCGCAGGCCGATGCGCCTGCGGCGCCCGCGCCGGCCGGGGCGGCGCAACTGGTTCGAGGCCCATCCGGGCTCGCCATCCCGGTGCTCGGGATCAAGGCTGAGGGGCTCACCGACACATTCACCCAGGCCCGCTCGGGCGGGCGGGTCCACGACGCGATCGACATCATGGCGCCGCACGGCACCCCGGTGGTCGCGGCTGCGCCCGGAACGCTCGAGAAATTGTTCTTCAGCAATGGGGGCGGCGGAATCACCGCTTATGTTCGTTCGCCCGACGGTCAATGGATGTTCTATTACGCCCATCTCCAGGAATATGCGCCGGGGCTGCACGAGGGCCAGGCGATCAAGCAGGGCGATCCGATCGGCCTGGTCGGCTCGACCGGCAATGCCGATCCGGCTGGCCCGCACCTCCATTTCGCGGTCCATCACATGGCGCCCGGCGAGAAATGGTATCAAGGCTCGGCGGTGAACCCATACCCCCTGCTTGCCGGGAAGCGGCCCGACGGCTAAGGGCGCGACGGCTCTTTCGAAGCATCCTGCCGAAAAGTGAGTACCGGTTTTCGGCGGTAAGGATGCGAAAACAACACCTGGAGCCGAGCTCGCGATTTGAGGATCGCGCACTCGGCTCTGGAAAAATTGCGAGACGGACATGAAGATCAGCGGCGTGGACATTCGTCCCGGCAACATCATCGAATATGAGGGCGGCATCTGGCGCGCGGTCAAGATCCAGCACACCCAGCCCGGTAAGGGCGGCGCCTACATGCAGGTCGAGATGAAGAACCTCATCGACGGCCGCAAGAACAATGTCCGCTTCCGCTCGGCGGAGACGGTGGAGCGGGTCCGCCTCGACACCAAGGACTTCCAATATCTCTTCGCCGATGGCGACAATCTGGTGTTCATGGACAAGGAGACGTACGAGCAGGTGACCCTGCCGCGCGACCTGATCGGCACTCCGGCCGCCTTCCTCCAGGACGGCATGGACGTGGTGATGGAGCTCCACGACGAACGCGCCATCTCGGTCCAGCTGCCCGACCAGATCGAAGCGACGATCGTCGAGGCCGACGCGGTCGTGAAGGGCCAGACCGCTTCCTCCTCCTACAAGCCCGCGATCCTCGACAATGGCGTTCGGGTGATGGTGCCGCCGCATATCGGGGCCGGAACCCGGATCGTGGTCGATGTGTACAACCAGGAATATGTGAAGCGGGCGGAATAGGCCCGTTACCGCCCCTCCCGCTCGCGGGAGGGGCGATTTGGCGGACCATGCCCCGCATGGTCCTTCGGATCCAAATCGGGGGGCGGGCCTGACCGCCTCTCGCGACTGCCCACCCCCCGACCCCCTCCCGCAAGCGGGAGGGGGGGAGACTTAGATGGTATCCCATTCCGGCCTGATCACCGTCATGCAGCGCGCGGCGCGCAAGGCGGCGCCGCGGCTTCGGCGCGACTTCGGCGAGGTCGAGCAGCTCCAGGTCAGCCGCAAGGGCCCGGCCGACTTCGTCTCCATGGCCGATCATCGCGCCGAGGAGACGATCATCGAGGAGCTGCGCCATGCGCGCCCCGACTGGCGGATGACGGTCGAGGAGCGAGGCTCGATCGACGGAGACCCGGAAAAGCCGCGCTGGATCGTCGATCCCCTCGACGGAACCACCAACTTCATCCACGGAATCCCGCATTTCTCGATCTCGATCGCGGTCGAGGATCCGCGCGGGCCGCAGGGCAAGCCGGAGATTACCCAGGCCCTTGTCTATCAGCCGCTCACCGACGAGAGCTATTGGGCCGAAAAGGGCAGGGGGGCCTGGCTCAACGAGCGCCGCCTGCGGGTCTCCGCCCGCCGCGATCTGTCCGAATCGCTGATCGCGACCGGAATCCCGTTCAAGGGCCACGGCCACCAGGAGAGGTTCGACAAGATCCTCGCGGTCGTCGCCCCCGAAGTCGCTGGAATCCGCCGCTTCGGCTCGGCCGCGCTCGATCTCGCCTGGGTTGCGGCCGGCCGATACGACGGCTTCTGGGAGGAAGACCTCCAGCCCTGGGACATCGCAGCCGGAATCCTGCTGGTGCGCGAGGCGGGCGGCTATGTCA
>JAQGLD010000605.1 GCA_028293055.1 Alphaproteobacteria bacterium | reverse complement strand
CGTCACCGCGCATCGGGCCGGCATGTCGGCGTAGAACGTCGCGGCATAATCGAGCATCCGGGCGCCGGGCTCTTCGATCTCGGCCCCACCGGATGCGAAACACACGTAGAATGGGCCCGGATATATGGGCGCGCCGAGCGGGACCGGCGGCATCGCCGCGAGCGGCCAGGTCCCTGCGGCCGACGCGGTGAGCGCCAGAGCTCGCAGCGGGAGTTTCCCGTTCCAAGAGTTCGTCATTCCCTGCAGCCTGACCCGTCCTGCTCTCCAATGGAAGCCGAAAAGCCACGCTCACTGCGCCGGTCGACCGCCTCAGTGCAGCGTGGTGCTTCCGGTCGCGCCGAGGATCAGGCTCGCTGCGGCGGCCGGCTCGTCCCACATTGGAAAGTGGCCGCTATGATCGAACCAGTGAAGCCGGGCGCGCGGGAAGGCGGCGAGCGCGCGTCTCGCCTGGCTTGGGTTGCAGAGCCGGTCGTGCCGGCCCCAGCCGATCGTGATGGGCTGCTCGTCCGCGGCCGGCGAACCGATTTGCATCGCTCCGAAGGCGAGGCTGTCGATCAGCGTGTCGAGCGTCTCGGTGTCCGCAAACGCCTCCATCTCCGACGCGACGAGCTCGCCGTCCAGGGCCCAGGGCTGGTTGGACAGCAGCCCGAGCAGCATGGTGCGAGTCGCCGGGTTGCGGGCCAGCATGGAGAGGCCCGGCTTGAACCCGCGCGCCGTCCACAAGGCGGTCTTCAGCGAGTTTCTGAGGATAGGACGCTCCCATCCCAGCCAGAACCCGCCGGGATCGAGGGCCACCGTCGCGCCGGCCTTGCCCCGGCGCGCCATTTCCAGGACCAGCTGGCCGCCGAGCGAGCTTCCCACCATGTCGCACCCGGCCAGATGCTGGGCATCGAGGAAGCGCTCGAGGCTCCGGGCGACGCCGGCGAAGCTGCCGCTGTCCGCTTCGGCGGCGACCCCGCCATGGCCGGGAAGGTCGACCGCGATCACTTCGCGCTGGGCAGCGAGGACCGCCATGACGGGCTCCCAGACCCGGCTGGTGCTGCCGAGGCCGTGGACGAGCAGGAGTGGCCGGCCGGTGCCGGTGCGCGTGACCTTCATGTCGTATTTCCTGGTGGATCTGCGGAGGAATTCTCCGTCAAGCCGTGTTCAACGACGCCCCAGCCGGACGGTTCCGGCGCGCGATCGGCACAACGCCCGGCGCGGCGGTCCTCCGCCGGGGCCATGCTCCAATCTTGCCACCCCGCCGCCCCGAGCCTATCCGCGCTCGCCAAGGAGACTTTGTAAAATGAGCTGGCTGAACCGGGTCCGCAACTCGATCCCTTTCCTGCCGAAGCGGGAATCGCCGGACAATCTCTGGCACAAGTGCCGCGCCTGCAACGCGATGGTCTTCACCAAGGAGTGGGAGGAGAACGACTTCGTCTGCCCGCGCTGCGATCATCATGGCCGGATGGGCGCTCGGGTAAGGATCGAGCGGCTGCTCGACCCTGGCTTCACCCTGATGACGCAGCCGCAGGTCCGCGAGGATCCGCTCAAGTTCCGCGACACCAAGCGCTATGCCGACCGGCTCAAGGCCGCCCGCACCCAGACCGGCGAGATCGACGCGCTGATGAACGCCCGGGGCGCGATCGACGGCCGTCGCGCGGTGGTCGGAGTCCAGGATTTCGCGTTCATGGGCGGCTCGATGGGACTCGGGGTCGGCACCGCCTTCCTGCAGGGGATCAAGGCTGCGATCGAGGACCATGCACCCTACATCATCTTCACGGCCGCCGGCGGCGCCCGAATGCAGGAGGGCATCCTCTCGCTAATGCAGATGCCGCGCACCACCGCGGCGATCGCCGAGCTCAAGGAAGCCGGCCTGCCATACATCGTCGTGCTCACCGACCCGACCACAGGCGGAGTCACCGCTTCCTATGCGATGCTCGGCGACGTGCAGATCGCCGAGCCCGGCGCGCTGATCGGCTTCGCCGGCGCCCGGGTGATCGAATCGACGATTCGCGAGAAGCTCCCCGAAGGCTTCCAGCGCGCCGAATATCTGCTCGATCACGGCATGGTCGACATGGTCGTCCACCGCAAGGAGCTGCGCCGGACCCTTGCCCAATTGATCTTCTACCTCATGCCCGAAGCGGCGGCGGCGTGAGCTGCTTCCCCCTCCCGCAAGCGGGAGGGGGTCGGGGGGTGGGCATGCCAGGCCTCGCGGCGGACCCACTCATTCCAACCCCCCTTGCCCTGGCTCGCGAGCGGGAGGGAAACTGATGCTCGACCACGCAGTCTCCGGCGACCAGAGGGTCCAGCGCCAGCTCGACCGGCTCGGCCGGCTGTCGCCAGGTACGGATACGCTCGGCCTCGACCGGATTGGGGCGCTGTGCGACCAGCTCGGCAATCCCGAGCGCCACCTGCCCCCGGTCTTCCATGTCGCCGGAACCAACGGCAAGGGCTCGACCTGCGCCTTCCTGCGCGCCGCGATCGAGGCTTCGGGGCTCGCCGTCCATGTCTATACCAGCCCGCATCTGGTGCGCTTCAACGAGCGGATCCGGATTGCCGGCACGCTGATCGAGGATGCGCTGCTCGCAGATTTGCTCGAGGAGGTGCTCGATGCCGCCGATGGGATCGGGCCGAGCTTCTTCGAGGCGACCACTGCCGCCGCCTTCCTCGCCTTCACGCGCATTCCCGCCGACGCCTGCGTGATCGAAGTCGGGCTCGGCGGCCGGCTCGATGCGACCAACGTCATCCCGGATCCGGCGGTGGGCGGTATCGCCCAGCTCGGGCTCGATCATCAATTCTTCCTCGGGCACCGGCTCGAGGATGTCGCCGCGGAGAAAGCCGGCATCGCGAAGCCGGGGGTCGCCCTCGTCACCCAGCATTATCCCGACCGGATCGCGAATCGGGTCGGGGAGCAAGCGGCCGCGGCGGGAGCGCGCTGGCTGCCGCGCGGCGCTGCCTGGGACGCCGCGGTCTATCGCGGCAAGCTTCATTATCGCGACGAGGCTGGCCGGCTCGAGCTGCCGCTCCCCCGTCTGCACGGCGCCCACCAGGCGATGAACGCGGCGTTGGCGATCGCGATGATACGCCACCAGGCGCGGATCGCCCTCCCCGAGTCGGCGCTTCGTGCGGCGATCGGCTGGGCGGAATGGCCGGCGCGGCTCCAGAGGCTCGCCGAAGGCCCTCTCGCCGACCGGCTGCCGACGGGCGCGGAGCTCTGGCTCGACGGCGGCCACAATCCCGCGGCGGCGCGCGCGGTCGCTGACTTCTTCCGGGGGCATGTGCCGAGCGAGCGACCTTTCCACATCATCTTCGGACTGCTGGAGAACAAGGATGCGGCAGGCGTGCTCAAGCCCTTCGCCAATCGCGCGATCACGCTTCACGCGGTGCCGGTGCCCGGCCACGCCCACCACTCGCCGGCCGCGCTGGTCGAGGCGGCCCGCGGCGCCGGGCTGACCGCCCTTCCCGCCGCCGATGTCGGGGACGCATTGGCCTGGATCGGCCGCCACGCCGATCGGGCGGAGCCCCCGATCGTGCTGATTCTGGGCTCGCTCTATTTGGCCGGCGAAGTGCTGAGGGCCAACGGCCAGCTGCCGACCTAGGGTCGGTTCCGACCCTTAGGGTCTGCCTAGGCCAGACCCTCGCCCCTGAGGTCCTTGAGAGTGCGCGCGGCCCAGTCGTACATGTCCGCCTCCTGCGCCCTCTGGAAGCGATCGAGCCGCCGGGCGCGGCTTTCGACCTCGGCGAGCAGGGCGACGGCCTCCTGCTTCCGGCCCAGGCGAAGCAGCAGGGCTGCCTGGCGGCACTGAGCTTCGGAGCCCGCCATGCGCGCACCGACGTCGGCATATAAAGCAAGCGCGCGCTCCGTTTCCCCGCAATCCTCGACGCTTCGCGCAAGCAGCAAGGCGGCGCGATCCACCTCGCTTTGCGACGAGGATGCTGGGAGGGTCTCGAGCAAGTCCCTCGCCGCCGAGGCATGGCCCGATTCCAGCTCGGCCCGCGCCAGCTTGAGCCGGGCGGGGCGGTCGACCTGCGACATGAGCGCATTGGCCCGGCGATATTCGGCCGCGGCATCCGCCCACTCGCCGGCCTCTGCCAGGGCATCGCCGAGCGCGCCGCGATTGGCTGCGGTATCGGCGAGATCGACCGCTTCGCGCGCTCGGCGGATCTCGCGGGTCGGGTCGAGCTTGCGGATCGCCGCATGCCTGACCGCCCTCACCTCCCGCCGACCCGATTGCTGCGGAAGAACCTCGAACAGCAGGTAGGCGATGCAGCCGGGAATGGAGAGGAAGATGATCACCATCAGCCACAAAGTGTTGCGGCTGTGGCGCACGCAGTGCACCGCGCAGAGGATCTGGACGATCAGCGAGAGGCCGAGAAAGGGCATGGGTTTCTAGGCTTCAGCGTCCTCGGCGCGGACATCGCCCTCGCCTTCGACCCCGGCACTGCCGACCGAGGCATCGATCAGCCCGGCCCGCATCATGAACCAGAAGAGGACGATCCCGGGCACTGCAATGATCGTGGTCAGCACATAGAAGTCGAAATAGCCGATCCGGTCGATCAGGGCGCCGGCGCTGGTGCCGGTGGCGAAGCGGCCGACCACGCTCGCCGCCGCCGAGATCAATGCATATTGGGTGGCGGTGAAGCGCAGGTCGCACAGCGCCGAGAAGTAGGCGACGACGGTCACTCCGCCGATACCGCTGGCGAAATTCTCGAATCCGATCGCGCCCGCCATGCCGATATTGCTGTGGCCGGCCTGGGCTAGCAACGCGAAGCCGAAATTGGACACGCACATCAGGATCAGGCTGATCAGCACCGACTTCTTGAGCCCGAGCTTCGCATAGAGGATGCCCCCGACGAAGATTCCGACCAGCAATGCGATGAAGCCAAGGCCGACATCGTAAAAGGCGATCTCGTCATTGGTGAAGCCGAGATCGTCGAACAGCAGGCGGAAGGTCAGGTTGGCGAGCGTGTCGCCGATCTTGTGGAGCAGGATGAAGAGCAGGACGAGGAAGGCACCCTTGCGTTGGAAGAATTCGGCAAGTGGCTTCCAGATCGCGTCCGCGACCTCGCCGAGTCCCTTGCGCGTCGAGACCCGATGGTGCCGCTCCGGCTCGCCGAGCACGAGCGCGGTGATCATCGCCGGCAATGCGAAGATCGCGCAAACTGCATAGCCGGCGCTCCACCCGCTTCGCGCCGCGACGATCAGGGCGAGTGCCCCCGCCCCCGCCGATCCGATCCGCCAGCCATATTGTGACATGCCCGATCCAGGCCCGAGCTGGCGCGGCTGGAGCTGCTCGATCCGATAGGCGTCGATGACGATGTCGAACGTGGCGCCGGCGATTCCGACCAGGATGGCAGCGACGATCGTCGCCCCGAGATTGGCGCTCGGATCGACCATGGCGAGATTGAGGACGGCGAGGATCACGAGGACGCCGGCGACCAGCATCCACGAAACCCGCTGGCCGAGGCGGCGAAGCCCGGGCAGCTCCACTCCATCGACGATCCACGCCCAGAAGAATTTGAGGTTGTAGACCAGGAAGGCCAGAGTGAAGGCGGTGACCGTCGCCTTGGTGATCCCGTCCTGCTTGAGCCGAGTGGTCAGGGTCGCGCCGATCATCGCGAACGGGAAGCCCGATGAGATGCCGAGGAACAAGGCCGCCAGCGGGCCGGCCTCGGTATAGGGTCTCACGCTTTCCGGCAGGTGGCGGCGCCAGTCGGGCGCCGGGTGGATTTGGGCTTCGGTCATCGCGCACTTGTAGCGTCTGACGGACTCGCCGCCACCCCTTTCGCCGCCTTGCCTTCCGTGCACGTCACGCGCAATCTCGTGCGATGGACATGCCGACCCGCCAGCGTCCGACCGAAGGGCAGCTCGCTCTGGCCGAGCGCATCGCTCGCGGCGAGGCAAGCCATGGCGACGGCATGACCACTATCCCCTCCTCGGTCTATGTCGACCAGGGCCGGTTCCGCGCGGAGCAAAGCCGCCTGTTCGAACGCTTGCCGCAGGTCATCGCGCCGTCCGTCTTGCTGCCCGGGCCCAATATGGCGGTGCCGCACGACGGCTTCGGCCTGCCCCTGCTGCTCGCCCGTGACCGCGAAGGCGTCGCCCATGTCTTCCTCAACGTCTGCCGCCATCGCGGCACCCGCCTGCTCGAAGGCCAGGACGCGCATTGCGGACCGCGCATCGTCTGCCCCTATCATGCCTGGGCCTATGCGCTCGACGGAGCCCTCGCCGGCTTGCCGCGCCCTGACACCTTCCCCGGCCTGGACCGCGCCGCCCATCGCCTCGCCGAACTGCCGAGCCGGGAGGCGGGCGGACTGATCTGGTTCGCGCGCCAGCCCTCGAGCTTCGACGATGCCGAGATGCTGGCGCCGGAGTTCGACGCCTTCGGCCTCGCCGGCCACCACCTCTTTCGCCGCCGAGTCCATGACGTGGCGTCGAACTGGAAGCTGATCATGGACGCCTTCCTCGAAAGCTATCATGTCCACCGGCTCCACGCCCCGACCATCGCCCGTTTCTTCGCGGACGGGGTGACCGCGGCCGATACGATCGGAATCCATCAGCGCTCTGCGGTCGGCCGCACCGAGCATCTGGCCCGGATCGAGCATGATGACTGGCCGGGGCTGCGCGGCGTCATTACCTTCGCCTACCAGCTCTTCCCGGCGACGATCATGATCATGAGCCCCGATTATGTGAATTTGATGGTGCTGATGCCGGAGGCGGTCGACCGCACGCTGGTCGAGGATTTCAT
>JAQGLD010000538.1 GCA_028293055.1 Alphaproteobacteria bacterium | reverse complement strand
GCCCGATCCGGTGACATCGTCGAGCAACCGGTCTCCGTCCTCGCAGGCGACCCAGGGCTGGATGAAGCGCTGGCCGGCGGCGGGGGTGTCGGCGGCGACGATCCCGGTGGAGATTGCCGGGATCAGGTCGGCCGCGGTGCTCGGCGCCGAGTCGCGGGCGCGCTCGCGCATCGCAGCGTCGCGCTGCGCAGCGGCTTGCGGGTCTAGCATGCAGATATAGCGCCCGGCCTCGACCGCAGCGGTGATCACCGCGCGGACATGCGGGTCGCGCTCCGGCTGGTAGGTGTCGAGCAGGGTTTCGTCCGCGGTGCCGGCAAGAACCAGCTCGAGCTTCCAGCCGAGATTGGCGACGTCGCGCATGCCGTGACACATGCCCTGGCCGAAGAAAGGCGGAGTCTGGTGGGCGGCGTCGCCGGCCAGGAAGACCCTGCCGACCTGCCAGCGATGCGCGATCAGCCCGTGGAAACGGTATGTGGTGGCGCGCAGGATCCTGTGCGGAACGCCTGCCAGGTAGGGGCGGAGCAATTCGGCGACCCGCGCCGGCTCCATCATTTCCTCGTCGCCCTCGCCGGGCAGCAGCATGAACTCCCAGCGGCGATGGCTGCCGCGACCGGGGACGATGGTCGCCGGCCGACGCGGATCGCACATCATCACCGAGAGGCGCTGGAGATCGGCCTCGGCGGGAACTCCGGTGAGGTCGGGAAAGTCGACCTTGCCGTCGACCTCTGCGTCGACCACCAGCCACGGCTCCTCGAACTCGAGATCGTCGAGCCGCACGCCGAGCGCCCGGCGCACCGCGCTTTTCGCGCCGTCGGTCCCGATGACGTATTTCGCGCGCGCCTGCCAGGGTTTGCCGGCGCTGCTCAGCCGAAGCGTGACTCCGTCATCGTCCTGGCTCAGCCCCTCGAACTCGGTGCCGAGCCGGAGCGTAACATCGGGATAGGCGCCGAGCGCGCCACGCAGGTGCGCCTCGAGCTCGGGCTGATAGAAGAAATAGTCGTTCGCCCAGCCGAACGGCCGCTCCTGGCCGAACGTGCCCATGTAGCGGATGACGCCATGATCGGCGCCGACATGGAGATGGCCGTCGGTCTCGCGCATGTCGCCGACGACCGCATCGACCACGCCGGCCGCCTGGAAGAGCCGCTTCATCTCATGGTCGATATGGACGGCGCGGGGCAGCGGATGCGGCGCCTGCTCCTGCTCGACGACCAGCGTCCGGATGCCGGCCCGGCCGAGGAGATTGGCCGCGAGCGCCCCCACCGGCCCGCAGCCGATTATGGCAACATCGAAATCCACAATCCGCCTTTCGCTCAGGCCGCCGCCGCGGCGGTGGCGTGCGCCGGCGCCTTGTGGAGGCGCCCGCCCTTCATGATCATCGAGATCCGGTTCTTGTCCTGGAGGATGGCGACATCCTCGGTCGGATCGCCGTCGACCAGCAGCAAATCGGCGAGATAGGAGGGACGGACCAGGCCGAGCTCGTCGCCCATGCCCATCAGCTGGCCGCCGAGCATCGTCGCTGCGCTGAGCGCCTCCGCCGGCGTGTAGCCGTAGAGGGTGACGAAATGTTCGAGGTCGCGGGCGTTGCGGCCGTTGGGATTGAACGGGAATCCGTAATCGCCGCCGGGCAGGATTCGGATGCCCCGGCGCTTCAGCTCGGGGATCAGGCGAGAGGTGTTCTCGACGACCGGTTTCGCGACCTCCTTCATCGACGACATGTCGATATGGGGCGGCGGAGTCGCCTCGAGCGTGGCGACGATGATCCCGATCGCCGGCGCCAGGAAGATCTCGTCCTTCCTGGCCTCGAGCATTTCGAGCGCCTCGGAATCGGCGTAGCTGCAATGATAGAGGACATCGACCCCGGCGCGGAGCGCGATCTTGACCGCCTCGGCGGCCTGGGTGTGGGCGGCGACCTTCATGCCCGCGGCATGGGCTTCCTCGGTCGCTGCGGAGACCTCCTCCTGGCTGTAGAGGACATGCTGCGAGCTTCCGGGAAGCAAGGCGTCCTCGCCCGATATGACCAGCTTGACGGTGTCGATGCCGTTGCCGGCGCACTGCCTGGCAAAGGCGCGCATGCCCTCGACGCCCTCGCCGATCGAAAGTTTCTTGCCGGTCTCGATTCCGTCGGCGCCTTCGGGGCTGCGCTCGATCGTCGAAGCGCGAAGCCGAGGTCCCGGAGTCTCGCCGGCCTCGATCGCGTCGCGAAGCTCGACCTCGATCGTGTCGCCGAGCGCTCCGGCGGAAAAGGCGCTGGTGAAGCCATGGTCGAGCAGGACCCGCGCATTGCGCCAGGTCGCGACCTTCATCTCCTCGGGTGGGAGGACGAATTGGTGGTACATCTTCTCGACCGAAGACGGCCAGGAGAGATGGGCGTGGGCCTCGACCATGCCCGGCATCAGGGTCTGGCCGCGCCCGTCGATCACGATGTCCGCGCTGTCGGCATCGCCGGCATCCTCGGTCACCGCGACGATGCGCTCGCCTTCGACCAGGACGCTGGCGGTTCGCAGTGGAGCGCCGCTGCCGTCGAACAGGGCTACATTCTGGATAAGGGTGCGCACTTTCGTTCCTCTGCCTGCTTCGGTCTGTCGCCGCTTGCCGCCTTTTGCAGCCTGAGCAAGGAAAAGATCAAATAGTGATTCTTTGGATAGCCAAAGGTTACGCTTATGGATCGGGCCGGACAGACGGAGTCCGGCTCAAGGGTTCCCGCTCACTCCGGCTCGATGGCGATGGCGGAGACGATCGCCTGGCCTTTGACCGGAACGAACCGAAGCGCGAGACCGCCGTCGCGAACATCGACGCTGAACTGCCGGGTCACCGCGATATGCGGCCCTCCCGCGGTCGCGGCGATATCGAAGCCGGCCAGCGCGCGGATTCCGTTCGCGATCACGTCGAACTGGCGTTCGCCCGCGCTTGC
>JAQGLD010000525.1 GCA_028293055.1 Alphaproteobacteria bacterium | reverse complement strand
GAAGGCGCCGAGCAGATAGCCCAGGGCGCAGATCGCCGAGACGAGGGCGCAGAACAAAGCGATCGTGTCGGTTGGATGAGCCATGGCCCGTTTTATGGCAGGCTTTCCTTGCCAAAGCGCAAAGGGCGCGGTTGGGCTCCTCCACCCCTCGTGCGCCCTGTTCCGTCGCCAGAATATTCGGGAGTGTCCTGGATAATGGTGAGCGCTGCCACGCGCTGAGCGATCAGACCACGTCCCTCGCGGGCCGGGCAGGGGGCGTTTCCATAGGCCGGCGCTCCACTGTCTCGGTGGCCGTATCTGTCTCGACCTCGCCGTCGGCCCGCCGGATCTCCACCCGCGTCACCCTCGTTCGTCGCAGCAGCTGCCCATCGGGTTCGACGTCGAGCGAGACGGTAACGGTGCCGGAGACGCTCTCTTTGGCGCGCGCGGCAAGTGCGGCCGGGAGCGTGACCGGCTTGCGCATGATCTCGCCCGCGGCGACATCGCTCTCGGCGCGCTCACGGCGGACGGTCTCGGGATCCACGTCCATTCGCGCGCGATAGCCCGAAGCAATTCGCCCAAGCTTGCCGGGAGCGCGAGCGGCGCGATCGCGATAGGCGGCGCCCTCCGCCAAGCCCGTGCCGTCGAGGATGAAGGGTTGCAACGCGTCGATCGCCGATTGCGGATCGCACTCGATCCGAAAGGCGTTCCAGGTGAAGATCCAGTGGCCGCAGGATTCGCGGGTGAGGTTGGCCCCGCGCAGCCATTCATCGCGACGCGCCTCGAGCTCCGCCCGGTTGAGCAATTGCCTCGCGCCCTGGCCGGGCTGGAACACGCGCACCGGATATTGCCACTGCGCCGCCCGGGAGTCGGGATCGGCATCGCCGGGAAGATCGTATTCCAGCTCGATCCCTTCGGCGCGCACGCGGATCACCCGTTCCACGATCGAATCCTGGTCGTGGGTGCTGCTTTGGGAGCCGGCGCTCGACTGGGCGGTGTCGCGAGCAAGGCTGATCACGAAGGTATCGCCCGCGCTCTGCGGGGAAGCCTGGCCCTGCGGGGCAGCGGCGAGAAGCAGGGCCGAAGCGGCGGCGAAAAGCGGGGTCCGTCTCATGCGAGCAGATCGACGGTGCCGCGGCGGGGCCACGCGTCGAGCTCCAGTTGCGCTGCGGCTCCACCACTGAATGGGGGGGCGCGTGACTCGGCGACGGGTTCCAGGTCAGGCCGCCTGTGAGATTGCGAGCCGTCTTTCAGGTTCCGGCGGACAGAGTCGCTGATATGCCGAGCCCGGTGTCTACGGAAATGCGAGATTCGACCTGCCTGCATCCGCGAATCCTAACACGACCAGCCGAAAGGGAAAGGCGAAGCGTGCCGCGCGCTTTCCGGTGAGCCCCGAACGGAACCGGCCCGGTGACTTCGCCGCCGTCAGAGATTAGCCTGGCAAGGGAAAGCTCGATTAACTTGTGGCAGGCCGAGCATCTCTCGCGACTTGAACGCGACTTCTTGCGCTCCCGGAGTTCCGACGCTCGATGCCCTTTTCCTTACGATGACCGTCTGTCAAAAGCACTGAACTCCAGCACCGTCACCGAATCCACCGAATGCGACCTTAGTCGTGCACCATTGCCATTGTCGCGCGGGGGATCTTGTTGGTCAGCGTCTTGCCCATGCCATTGAAGCGCATGCGGCGGCGAACATCGTCGCTCGCGATCAGCGTCACGCCTTTCTCATCTGCCGTCCAATACCCGCCGGCGAAGGCGGCCAGGACGGGAACTTCGCACTGGCTTGCGTCGCCGATCCTGCCGTTTTTCAGCAAAGCGAGCCGGCAATGGAGCGGCTCACCCAGATCATAGGCGAAGGTGATGGTCCACCAGCCCAATGCGAGCCGGGCCGGCCAGCGCAGATTGGGCGCGTCGACCCGGTAAATCACATATCCCAACGGCGCCTTCTTGAACCGGACGACCTTGAGCGCGAGGTGATCATGTGCGTCGACAAGGCTGGCTATCGGAATGGCTCCAGACTTCAGCATGAAGCCCACCTGCCCGTCCGGCTGCCAATGGTCCGCCGTCGCGAGCTGGGCCAGCGCGCCCCCGCAATTGCGCGTCGTCACCTCGCCGCCAGCGACGCCGTCCGGCGAAGGGTGGAGCGCGAAGGTGCAGCCCCTCAGCTGCTGATCCCTGAATCCGTAGTGGCCAACCGCCGGATGCATCCCTTGCCGCGTAATGGGTCCAGTCATCACGTCCATGCGTCGATCCTTTCGTGAAACGAGGACAATCAACGAGGCCGCCGCAAGCGGGAGTCGGTACGCGATTACGCTTCAACTGAACGCGACGCTCGCCATCTTCCGGGTCAGTCGGAAACCGGGCGGCTATTGGCCATGGATAGTCTGACAGCTTCGCGCCCACGTCGCAACGGCCGACCGCGGCTGCGGTGATCGCGCGCCGGTTACTTGCCTCACCTGGGTGCATTGCATGAAAGGCGCGCTGCCGGACATTCGGCCCGGCCCCGCCCACCCGGATCGTGTCGCTCCGCCTCGGCACTTTGCCTGTCCGATCGCGAATCAAAGCAGGCGATCTCAGCCAGGGCCAGCGCGAACTTGCGCTCGACCGGGAATGACCTTGACTTCCGGCGCCGCGGGCGATGGGAGTCTGCAATGGCGGTCGGATCCAGTTCTGGCAGTCGGAAAACACTTGCGAGCTGATCGAAATATGCTGCGCATGAAGAGGATTTCCCCAAGGACGCTGCTGATGAGCCTGGCCGCGCTGGCGGCCCTGGCCCTGGTGCTCGCTCATGCTCCGGTGGACAGCATGGCCCACGCGGTCGAAGCCTTCGGGTTCGACGACGTGAGGGTGTCCGGCTTCGCCTGGCTCGGCTGCGGCGAAGGGGATGTGTTCCGGCGAAAATGGTCGGCGCAGCGCCGCGGCGGCGAACGCGTCCAGGGCGTGGTCTGCGGCGGGCTGACCAAGGGTTGGACGGTGCGGATCACCGGCCCAGGCAGCTGAGCGGGCCTCGATCCTCCAGGGATCTAATCATCGCCGGGAGCCTTCCGCCCCTCTCGACGCGGCGGCCGCCGCGCGGCAGAGCGAGGGGAGGAGGACAAGCCGATGAAGACCGCTCTCGCCGCTCTGCCGCTCGCAGCATTGCTGATCGCCGCCTCGGACGCCCCGAAGAAGGCTGCGATCATGGATGTGGTCGCCCATCCGGAGAAATTTGGCCGGCAGCTCAAGCTGCGCGGGCTCCTCGTCTACGAATTCGAGAATTATGGCCTGTACGCGAGCCGCGCCGATTATTGCGCGCATCACCGTTCGATCTATGTCGAGTGGGACCATGTGCCGGGCGTCACCCGCGCGGACACTCGGCGGATGGCAGTGATCACCGGCCGGCTGGTGCTGCGCGGCGTCGGCGATCCGATCAACATCTCGAACGCGCAGAACGGGCCGGGCCCGCTCCGCGATACGGCCTTGGTGAAGTGGGATTCCGAGCCGATGGCGCCCTGCCCCACCGGGCGCTGAAGTCGGTCGCGCCGGACGGCGCGGCGGCTCATTTTCTCGAATGGCCACCGGTGTATGGGCCGGTCTCGCGCATGAGGCAGCCAGACCGATGACCGGCTGAAGCGCTCGCCTACCGGCCTGCGGGAGCCGCCGCCGCCGGCCTGCCATCGCCTTGCGCGGAGGCGCGAAAGAAGGCCGCCGAGATCAGCCAAAGCGCGATGAAGAATCCGCAGAACGCCAATGCCCTCGGCATGCCGTCCGGCACGCTCGCCGTCGGCGGCGCGGTGGCGACGGCGATGCCGAGCATGGCCTGCATGATCGATACCCCGATCATGGCCCGCGCCATGCCCGCGGGCCGGAAGGCCGCGGCGAATGCTCCGACGCCTGCGCCCATGATGACCATGAAGAAGCTCATGCCGTTGCCGTCGTCGCGGACGATCGTCGTCCACACGGTCACGAAGGACGCGACCAGAGCGATGGCGACGCCAGCGCGATAGGCCCGGCTTCCGCTCGCACGTTCGGCGAGCTCGTAGAGCAAGCCGACCCCGCCGATCATCGCGCCGGCAAGCGCGAAGCTGCCCAGGCCCCAATGCCATTGGTCGCTGACCTGCATCATCGCCAGCGGTATGAGCAGCAGGGCCAAAGCGGCGGTCCAGCGCGCGATCCGCCAGGAAATGCGGCCGCCCGCGCGAGCCGCTTCGCCCGATCCAGTCATCCGCCTGCCTCCCGTGAAAATCGCAGACCTCTTCTGCCACTTTTTCGTGCGGGCAGCATGAGCGGGGTGTGAGGATGTTGTGCAGGCGCCTTCGCGACCTGCTTCAGGCCATGCTGGCATGGCAGCGAGCGCGGACTCCATCCGCAGAGGCGCCGGCGTCACCCCGAAGAAGATCTTCCCCAGCTCTTGCGGCTGCGGCACTCACACAAGTCCGATCCCTCTGTTCCCCGGCGAAGGCCATAGGCGCTAACTTAAGCCCCTCCCCTTGATGGGGAGGGGTTTGCGGAGGGGTGGACTCTGCGGGCACGCTGCGCACTTCGTCATAGGCCACCCCCACCCAACCCTCCCCCATCAAGGGGGAAGGCGTGGAGGTGTCGCCAAACTTAGCGCCTATGGGCGAAGGTCGGGGCCCAGTACAAGCGGCTGATCTCAGATACTTAAACGGGTCTTGGTCCCGGCCTCCGCCGGGAAACGGCCACTGGGCAGTCATTGATTTCCAGCTCAGTCAGCAAATGTGTGCATCGCCTAGCGCTTTACGGGGAGGCCGAGCGAAGCGCGCCCCTCAGCACAAAGACGCCTGCGGCGGCCCCTCCACCAGCCTGCGGCTGGTCCCCCTCCCCTGCAAAAGCAGGGGAGGAATTAGAACCGCCCCGGGCGAGATCAGCGGCAAGGTCGTCGAATAGCAAGCCGCAGGGGGCGCAACGCCCGCAGTGCCCTTTCACCCGCTCGCGAGCTTCACAGCCCTGATCCGGCAATCACTCCGACGCCAGGCCTCAGTGCGGCACCGGCGCCACGGCGCTGGCCTGGATATGCCATTGCCTTTGCTCGGCGGTCGATCCCGGCACATCGTTGACCCGGCGCAGGGTGACCGGGCCCTTCATATGCACTTCCTTGCCGCTCTTCAGCCGCCCGTAGATGATCACCGGAACCTCGACATAGGAGGAGCCGGCCGCGCCCTC
>JAQGLD010000509.1 GCA_028293055.1 Alphaproteobacteria bacterium | reverse complement strand
GGCCGGCTGGCGCTGGCGCAGCGAGGGCCTGGCGGCAACCTCGCACGGCATGGTCTACGCATCCCACCATATGGACGACGAATCGGCGGCGCAGGCGCTCGCCGAAGCCGGCGCGGGCGAGCCCTCGTCTCCGCTCGGCTTCGAGTCCGGATGCCGCCCGGAGCCGTGGCTCCGCAATTGCGTCGTCGTCGGCGAATCCGCGGTCTCGGTCGAGCCGCTCGAATGGACCAACCTTCACCTCGCCCATAATGCGATCGACCGAATCGTCTCGATGATGCCGGATCGGGACTGCGACCGGGTCGAGCTCGCCAATTACAATCGCGAAGCGCTGGCCGAGGCCCGGCGCGTGCGCGACTTCCTCGCGCTCCATTATCTTTGCGCGTCCCGGCACGAGCCCTTCTGGCGCGAGGCCGCCTCGATCGAACCGCCGGCCTCGCTGGGGCACAGCCTGAACCTGTTCCGCGAGCGCGGCCGCCTGCCTTATTACGAGGAGGAGACGTTCGCTCGCGACAGCTGGCTTGCGGTGCTGCTCGGGCTGGGCGTAATTCCGCGGCGGACCGATCCCCTGATCGATTCGGTGCAGTCCGGCCAGGCCGAGCAGGCAATGGCGCGGATGCGCGCCGCGATCGGCGCGATCGTGCCGAACCTTCCCACTCAAGCCGCCTTTCTGCGCAACCTGACGAGGCCAGCCACACGATGAACGAACATGACATTCGCGACCTCGTCATCGTCGGCGGCGGGACCGCGGGCTGGATGGCCGCCGCCGCCTTCTCTCGCTTCCTCAACAACGGTTACACCCGCATCACCCTGATCGAATCGGAGGAGATCGGGACCGTCGGAGTCGGCGAAGCGACGATCCCGCCACTGATCACCTTCAACCAGATGCTCGGGATCAACGAGAACGAGTTCGTCGCCGCGACCCAGGGGACATTCAAGCTCGGCATCGAATTCGTCAATTGGGGCCAGATCGGCGAACGCTATTTCCACTCCTTCGGCTCCCACGGCCACGACCTCGAAGGCGTGCTGTTCCACCAGCTCTACCTTCGCGAGCGTAAGCGCCGGGTCACCCAAGACATCTCTGCATGGTCGATGAGCGCGGTCGCGGCCCAGCATGGCCGCTTCGCCCGCCCGGGGGCCGAGGCCCGGCCCGGGCTAGCGCAGCTCACTTACGCCTTCCATTTCGATGCCGGCCTCTATGCCCGCTTCCTGAGGGGCTATGCCGAGCGCGGCGGAGTCCGCCGGCTGGAAGGAAAGATCGTCGACGTCGCGCTTCGCCCGGCCGACGGCTTCGTCGAATCGGTGACTCTCGCCGACGGGCGGACGATCGAGGGAGATTTGTTCATCGACTGTTCGGGATTTCGCGGGCTGCTGATCGAGCAGGCGCTGCGCACCGGCTATGAGGACTGGACCCACTGGTTGCCCTGCGACCGGGCGATCGCGGTGCCGACCGCTCTGGCCGGCGAGCCGGACCCCTATACTCGTGCCACTGCGCACGCTTCCGGCTGGCAGTGGCGGATCCCGCTCCAGCATCGGATGGGCAACGGCCACGTCTATTCCAGCGCCCATATCGGCGACGACGAGGCCGAGCGGGTGCTGCGCGCCAATCTGGAGAGCGAGCCGCTCGCCGAGCCGCGCCGGCTCGGCTTCACCACCGGCCGCAGGCGCCAGTGCTGGAATCGCAACGTGGTCTCGATGGGGCTGTCGAGCGGCTTCGTCGAGCCGCTCGAATCGACCAGCATCCACATGATTCAGAGCGGCATCGCCAAGCTGATCGCGCTGTTCCCGGACAAAAGGTTCAACCCGGTCGAACGCAAGGAATATAATCGCCAGATGCAGGACCTCTACGAGGACGTTCGCGACTTCATCGTGCTGCATTACAACGCCACCAAACGCACCGATTCCGATTTCTGGAACCAGGTCAGGACGATGAGCATCCCGGACAGCCTGGCCCACAAGGTCGAGCTGTTCCGGGCCAAGGGACGGGTGTTCCGCGAAGGCCTGGACCTGTTCGCGACTCCGAGCTGGGTCGCCGTCTGCCTGGGCCAGAATATCGTCCCGGAGACCTATGAGCCCGCCGTCGATGCGCTCGACGCGGACAAGGTCGCGGCAGCGCTCGAACAGATGCGCGCCACCTATCTCGAGACCGCCATGGCGCTTCCCCCGCACGCCCAGTTCATCGCGAACTGCTGCTCGGCGAAGGGCGCCCAGCCCTTCTTCAACCTTGCCGGCGAAGCCGCGGCGTGAGAGCGGATTCGATCAGGAAGGTGGTGATCGTCGGCGGCGGAACCGCCGGCTGGATGGCCGCTGCAGCGCTTTCCAAGGTGCTCGGCGAGACCCCCGGCCTGCGGATCGAACTGGTCGAATCCGAGGAGATCGGCACCGTCGGGGTCGGCGAGGCGACGATCCCGCAAATCACGTTCTTCAATGCGATGCTCGGTCTCGACGAGGACCAGTTCGTGCGCGAGACCAACGGGACCTACAAATATGGGATAGAGTTCGTCGACTGGACCAGAATCGGGCATCGCTATGTCCATCCGTTCGGATTTTACGGGCTCGACATGAAGGGGGTCGAGTTCCACCATTTCTGGCTGAAGGGACAGTCGCTCGGCAGTCCGTACAGGCTGGACGATTATTCGCTGGCCAATGTCGCGGGGCTCGAGGGAAAGTTCGAGCATCCTCGCCCGGACCAGCCCAATTCGCCGCTGGCGAAGCTCGGCTACGCCTTTCAGTTCGATGCCTCGCTCTACGGTCGGTTCCTCCGCCGCTTCTCGGAAGCGCGGGGCGTGGTCCGCACCGAGGGGCGAATCGTCGAGGTCGCCCAGAACGGGGAAACAGGGTTCGTCGAGGCGGTGGTGCTGCAGAGCGGTGCCCGGGTCGAAGGCGATCTGTTCATCGACTGCTCGGGCTTTCGCGGCCTGCTGATCGAGCAGACACTGAAGACCGGCTTCGAGGACTGGAGCCACTGGCTGCCGTGCGACCGTGCCTGGGCCGTGCCCTGTGCCTTGTCGGGCGATCTGCAGCCGTACACGCGCGCGACCGCGCGCCCGGCCGGCGGGCAGTGGCGCATCGG
>JAQGLD010000498.1 GCA_028293055.1 Alphaproteobacteria bacterium | reverse complement strand
GTGAACAGGGTCAGCGCCTGGCTGACGATCAGCCCGCCGGCGATTGCGATGCCCAGCGGCTGGCGAAGCTCGGCTCCGGCGCCGGCGACGAAGGCGAGAGGCAGCGCTCCGAACAAGGCGGCGACCGTAGTCATCATGATCGGACGGAAGCGGAGCAGCGCGCCCTGGCGGATCGCTTCCTCAGGCGAGAGGCCTTCGCGCTCCGCGGTGAGCGCGAAATCGATCATCATGATCGCATTCTTCTTCACGATCCCGATCAGCAGCAGGATTCCGATCATCCCCATGATCGACAGGTCCTGGCCGAACAGGATCAGGGCGAGCAGGGCGCCGAGCCCGGCCGACGGCAGCGTCGAGATGATCGTCAGCGGGTGGATCGCGCTTTCGTAGAGGATTCCGAGGACGATGTAGACGACGAGCAGGGCCGCGAGGATCAGCCAGGGCTGGCTCTTGAGCGAGGATTGGAAGGCCTTGGCGGTGCCCTGGAAGCTGCCTTTGACCGTCGACGGCATTCCGGCCTCCAGGCCGGCCGTCTCGATCGCATTGACCGCGTCGCCCAGCGCGTGGCCCGGGGCGATGTTGAACGAGAGGGTGATCGACGGGAAGGTGCCCTGGTGGTTGACCGCCACCGGCGAGACTCCCTCGACGATCCTGGCGACCATGCTGAGCCGAACCAATGCCCCGGTCAGCGACGAGCGCACATAGAGATGGGAGAGCGATTCGGTCGACAGCGAGAAATGCGGGCCGACCTCCTCGACCACATGATATTGGTTGAGCTGGGTGAACATGGTGGCGATCTGGCGCTGCCCGAAGGCGTCGTAGAGCACGTCGTCGACCGCGTCCGCCGAGATTCCGAGCCGCGCCGCAGTCGTCCGGTCGATGACGATCGTCGCGCTGCGGGTCGCCGCCTCGGCATCCGAGCTTACATCCTGGAGCTGCGGCAGGGCCGCGAACTTCGCCTTCAATATTTCCGCCCAATGCGACAGCTCGTCCAGGTCGGCGCTCTGCAGCGTGTACTGGAACTGGGTCTTGCTAGGCCGTCCGCCGAGCTGGATGTCCTGGCGGAGCTGCAGATGGACATCGAGGCCCTCGACCCGGGCCAGCCGCTCGCGCAGCCGCGCCATGACTTGCGCGGCGCCGGACTTGCGGCGGCCGAAACGCTTCAGGCTGACGATGAATCGGCCGGTGCTCGGAGTCGAGAGCGTCCAGTAATAAGTGTTGCTGACATCGGGATCCGCCCGGATGATTCGCCCGGCCTCGTTCATCGATTTCGACATCGCGCCGAAGCTGACATCGGGCGCGGCTTCGGCGACTCCGATGATGATCCCGGTATCCTGCTGCGGGAAGAAGCCCTTCGGAATGACGACATAGAGACCGACGGTCAGCGCGATGGTAACGACCGTCAGGCCGAGCATGAAGCCCGGGTGGCGAAGCACCGCGTCGAGCCCGCGGCGGTAGGCGCGCAGCATCGCTTCGAAGGCTTGGCCGGCCCAGCGCTGCGGCGCGGATTGCGGGCCCTCGGGCAGGCGCTCGAGCAGATAGGCGCAGAGCATCGGAGTCACGGTCAGCGAGATCAGCGCCGAGATCAGCAGTGCGACGCTGACCGTGACCGCGAATTCGCGCATCAGCCGGCCGATAATGCCGCCCATCAGCAATATCGGGATGAACACCGCGATCAGCGAGGAGGTCATCGAGATGATCGTGAACAGGATCTCGCGCGAGCCCTGGATCGCGGCCTCGAACCGGCCCATGCCCTGCTCGACATGGCGGGAGATGTTCTCGATCACGACGATCGCGTCGTCGACGACGAAGCTCACCGCGATGGTCAGCGCCATCAGCGACAGATTGTCGAGGCTGTAGCCGAGCAAGAACATCGCAGCGAAGGTCGCGACGATCGACAGCGGGATGGTCATCGCTGCGATGATCGTCGCGCGCAGGTTGCGCAGGAAGGCGAAGATCACCAGCGTCACCAGCAGGATGGTGATCCCCATGGTGAGCTGGATGTCGTTGATCGAGGATTCGATCGTCTGGGTGCGGTCGCTTGCGATGGCGAGGCTCGCGGCCGGCGGCAGGTCGGCCTTGATCGCGGGCAGCGCCTTGCGGATTCCGGCGATGGTCTCGACGACGTTGAAGCCGATCTGCTTGTGGATGTCGATGACCACACCCGGCCGACCGTTGATCCACCCGCCGGTGCGGATATTCTCGCTGGCGGCGACGACGGTGCCGATGTCGCCGACGCGGACCGGCGCCCCGTTGCGATAGGCGACGACCATCGCCTGATAGCCCCCCGGCTCGGTGAGCTGGTCGGTCGCGTTGAGCACGATCGTCCGGTCGTTGCCGGAAATCGTACCCTTCGGAGCGTTGACGGTCTGGTGGGCGACCATCGTCCGGACGTCCCCGAGGGTGAGGCCGAGCGCGGCTGCCCGATCGGGATCGAGCTGGATCCGGATCGCCGGCGGCTGGTCGCCGTGAAAGTCGATCAGGCCGACTCCGGGAAGGCGCGAGAGCTGCTTGGCGATATCGTCGGCGAGCCGGGTGAGATCGGTCATCGGCATCGTGTCGGAGGTCAGGGCCAGCGACATCATCGTCACGTCGGCTGGATTGACCTTCTCGTAGCTCGGCGGATCCGGCATCGACTTGGGCAGCTTGCCCAGGGCGGCATTGATCGCGGTCTGCACGTCCTGGGCGGCGCTGTCGATCGGCTTTGACAGATCGAAGACCAGCACGATCTGGGTGCGGCCGAGGCCGCTCGACGAGGTCATCTCGGTGAGGCCGGGGACGCTCGACAGGCTTCGCTCGAGCGGGCTGGCGACCGCCGTGGCCATCGTCTCGGCGCTCGCGCCCGGTAGCGCTCCGTCGACCTGGATGGTCGGAAACTCGACCTGGGGGAGCGGCGCGACCGGAAGCGCGAAATAGGCGGCGACCCCGACCATCAGCACCCCGAGGGCCAGCAGCAGGGTCGCCGTCGGGCGGCGGATGAATGCCTCTGCGATGTTCACTCCGCAGCCGCCGCCGAGGGCTTCGGCCTGACCTTGGTGCCCGCGGCGATCCGCGACTGGCCGGAGGTCACCACCGTCTCGCCCGGCCGCAGACCGCTGGCGACCGCGCTGACATCGCCGACGCTGGCGCCCGGGACGACCCGGCGCACCGCGACCTTGTCGCCGGGGCCGAGCACATAGACGAAAGAGCCGGTCTGGCTGGCCTGGATCGCGGAGGAGGGGATCGTGATCGCGCCCTTGAGCACTCCGACCAGGATCCGCACCGACACCAGCTGGCCCGGCCACAGGGCGCGATCGCCGTTGCGGAACACCGCCTTGAGCTCGATCTGGCCGTTGGCCGAATCGATCTGGCTGCCGAGCGCGGACAGCGCACCCTGGGCGAGCGGAGTCCCGCCATCGCGGGTGAAGGCAAAGACGCTCGTCCGGCTTGCTGCGCTTCTGATCTCGGCGAGGTCGTCCTGCGGCAGCGAGAACAGGATCGCGATCGGCGCCATCTGGGTAATCGTGACGATCCCGGTCGAATCGCTGCTGCGCACCATCGCTCCGGTGTTGAGCTTGCGGATGCCGGCGCGGCCGGCGACCGGAGCGCGGATCGAGGTGAAGCCGAGATTGAGCCGGGCGGTGTCGACCTGCGCCTGATCGGCGGCGAGGGTGGCGACCAGCCCGGCCTGCTGCGCTTCGAGCGCTTCGACGGCCGTCGCGGTGGCAAAGCCCTTGGCGTTGAGCGTCTTCGCCCGGGCGAGGTTGAGCCGGACATTGGCGAGCTGGGCGGAGTCGCGCGCCTTGTTGGCGACGGCCTGCGCGACCAGGGCCTGGTAGGGCCGGGGATCGAGCTGGGCGAGCAGTGCGCCGGCGCCGACATCCTGGCCGTCGCGATAGAAGATCCGGGTGACCTGGCCGTCGACGCGCGCCTTGACGTCGACCGCTTCCAGCGGGGCGACCGAGCCGACGCCGCTCTTCCAGATCGAAAGATCCTGCACCCGGACCGGCGCCACGCCGACCGGCACGATTTTGTCCTCGGCGGGGCCCCGAGCGTCGGAATCGGGCCGGTTGGCAGCCCAGATCGCGAAGACGAACGCGATTGCGACGGCCGCCAGCAGCAAAGCGAGGTTGCGGGCCCGCCGGCTTTGGGGAAGCTGCACGCGATCAGGCCGCAAGCGAGCGGCTCTGGCCGGCGCGCGCACCATGGCGTTCGGACATGGACCAGCCGATCCGCGACCGGGCGCACTCGCGATATTTTTCGCTCATGAGCTTGCGGCTAGGCGCCGGACCTGACTCCAAGCTGTCCGCCGGGCCGCGATCGTCGCGGCCGGCCGCTAGCGCCGCGCCCGGGCGGGAGGCTGCGCGACGGTCCTGCAAGGCTTCGATCCAGTCCATTCCGGTCCTTGTCTGCGTGATCCGACGAACTTCAATTTGGAGACATTGTCAACTATTCGACCGGATTGGAAATTGCTTTTCCCGCCGGCGAAACCCATTTAGGCGTGGTGCGATGAAGCCCCAGACCCAGCGCGCCGTGCGCC
>JAQGLD010000490.1 GCA_028293055.1 Alphaproteobacteria bacterium | reverse complement strand
GTTCCCAATCGCAGCTACGGCCCGGAGGAAGGGCTCGAACGATCCGTCGCCGGAGTGAAGCGGCTGCTCGCCGAGAGTCTGCCCTCCCAGTTCTGAACCGTCGTGGTGGCCCGGAGAGGCGTACCGGCTAGGAGGGCCGCAGGTCGGAGTGGTTCTCGGGCCAAGTGGCCGGACGCAAGCCGGAGATGACCAGCACTGGCAGGACAGACCCTAGGCAGGCAACGCCTTCGTTCCAGGCGCTTAGGCTTGCCTCGCCCCGGCCGCCCCCCGTAGGAAGGCGCGTGGTGCGAGGGGGATCATAGTGGCGCAGGGTGCGGCTCAGGTTGCGACTCCGACCGGGGATCCGGCCCTGTTCGATCGCGCCCACAAGCAGCTGCTCGCCGACGGCGATATCCAGTTCGACCTCCCCCCGGTGCACTTCGAGAAGCCGCCAGCCTGGATCGCGGCGCTCGGCCGATTCCTCGACGGCATCGCGCCCGGGCTCCAGATCCTGTTCTGGATTGCCGTGGCCGCCCTTGTCCTCGCTTTACTCTATGGCCTGTACCGCTGGTTCGAAGGTCGCTCCCTGGGTTGGCCCTGGCGGCGCGGCGCCAAAGCGGAGGAGACGATCGGGGACTGGCGGCCCGAGGAGGCGCCGGCCCGCGCCTTGCTCGGCGAGGCGGACGGTCTCGCCGCGGCCGGCCAGTATGGCGCAGCGGCCCGCCTCCTCCTCCAGCGCAGCATCGAGGAGATCGACCGAAATCGGCCCGCCCTCGTGCGCCCCGCTTTGACCAGCCGCGACATTGCCGATGCGCCGGCCCTTCCGGAGGCGCCGCGTTCCGCATTCGCCAGGATCGTGATGGCGGTCGAGACCAGCCTGTTCGGCGGCAGGGCGCTCGACGCGACGGCGTGGAGCGATTGCCGCTCCGCCTACGAGACCTTCGCTTTCTCCCCCGAGTGGCAGCGATGAAGGAGAATGCGTTCAATCCGCGAGTCGTCGCGGGCCTGGTCTCGGCCGGAATTCTCGCCTTCGCCGCCTTCCTGTTCCTGTTCGCTTATGCCGGCGACCTCGGCCGCGGACATGACGGCCGGGCGCACGCTTTGTCGGTTTCGGCAATCGGCTTCCAGGGCCTGGTCCGGCTGATCGAGCGCCAGGGCGGCTCGGCCCGGATGATCCGCACCGCCGAGGAGGAGGGAATCGAGGACCTGTTGGTCATCACGCTCGAGGATCCGTCCGATGGCAAGGCGTTTCGGACCCTGCTCGACGCGCGCGAGGGCAGGCCCACCCTGATCGTCCTTCCCAAATGGTGGGGCCAGTCCGACCCGATGCATTCGGCCTGGGTGAAGGGCGGGACCGCTTATCCAGCCTTCGTTACGCAGCCCCTGCTGAAGCCGCTCGGCGCGTTCCGGATCGCCCAGGCGAGGGTGCGCGGCAAGGGCGCGACCGTCGGGCGGGACATTCTCGACGGCTATCGCGGCGTGTCGCCTCCGACCCTCCAGTCGATCTCCGGCGAAGGGCTGCATCCCCTGCTCACCGGGCCCGGCGGCCTCACCCTGCTCGCCCGGTTCGCCGACGGCCCCACCTACATCCTCGCCGAGCCGGATCTGCTCAACAATAAGGGCCTGAAGGATCCCGCCGCCGCACGGGCCGCCCTGGCCTTGCTGGACGGCCTCAACGCGACCGGGGCGCATGGCGTCGCGTTCGATCTCACCCTCAACGGCTTCGGCCGCAAGCCGGGCCTGCTCAAGCTAGCCTTCGAGCCGCCCTTCCTCGCTCTGACCCTGGCGATCTTCGTCGCGGCCTTGCTCGCCGGCCTCCATGGCGCGTTCCGCTTCGGAGCGCCCGAAGCGGGTGCGCGGGCGGTCGCGCTCGGCAAGGCCGCTCTGGTCGAGAACAGCGCGGGCCTGCTGCGCATCGCCCGGCGCGAGCATCGCACCGGCGCCGCTTATGCCGACCTGATCCGCGAGGCCGCCGGGCACGAGGCCGGCGCCGGGCTTCAGGGCGAAGCGCTCGATCTTTATCTCGACCGGGTCTCGCCCCCGGACGCGCCTTTCTCGGCGCTCGCCGAACGCGCCCGCGAGGCGGGGGACCGCCACGCCCTCGTCGCCGCCGCCCGGTCTTTATTCTCGTGGAAGAAGGATCTCATCAAGTGAACCTCGAAGACGTACGCAGCCTCGCCGGGACCATCCGCAGCGAAGTCGCCAAGGGCGTGATCGGTCAGGAAGAAGCGGTCGAGCTGATGCTGATTGCCCTCTTCTCGTCGGGCCATGTCCTGCTCGAAGGGCCGCCCGGCACCGCCAAGACCTTCCTCGTCCAATGCTTCGGGCGGGTGCTCGGCCTCGGCTTCGGCCGCATCCAGTTCACTCCGGACCTGATGCCCGCCGACATCATCGGATCGAACCTGTTCAATTTCCAGACGAGCCAGTTCACCCTCACCCGCGGCCCGATCTTCTGCGAATTGCTGCTCGCCGACGAAATCAACCGCACCCCGCCCAAGACCCAGGCGGCCCTGCTCGAGGCGATGCAGGAAAGATCGGTGACGATCGACGGCGAAACCCACCGCCTGTCGCCGCGCTTCATGGTGGTCGCGACCCAGAATCCGATCGAGCAGCAGGGCGTGTATCCGCTTCCCGAGGCCCAGCTCGATCGTTTCCTGTTCAAGCATCGCATGGATTACCCCTCTGTCGCCGAGGAGAAAAGGATCGTGACCGCCCACGGCGCGCGCTTTGGCGCCCCCGATCCGGCCGAATGGGGTATCGAGCAGTCGGTCGCGGCCGGCGATATCGCCGAAGCGATCGCGACGGTGGCGGCGGTGCCTATGGTCGAGGAAGTGGTCGACTATGTCGTCGCTCTGGTCCGCGCGACCCGCGAGGCCGCGGATCTCGAGACCGGCGCCTCGCCCCGCGCAGCTGTGATGCTTGCCGGCGCAGCCCGCGCCCGAGCGGCGCTCGACGGGCGCGACTATGTCATTCCCGACGACGTCAAGGCGCTGGCGCCGGCGGTGCTTCGCCACCGGGTCATCCTGTCGCCGGCGGCGGAGATAGAGGGCCGGCCGGTCGAAGCGGTGATCGCCCGGCTGATCGACCAGG
>JAQGLD010000456.1 GCA_028293055.1 Alphaproteobacteria bacterium | reverse complement strand
GAGAATGGAGGGCCGACTGGTCGAGCGCGATCTCGACCGACCTCGCGCTACGGCACGACGCCTTCAGCGCATTCGCCGACGCGACCACGGTCCGGGCCACCGCAATCGTCCGGCCGATCGAGGGGCTCCAGCTCCACGCCGCCTACGGCCAGGGCATCGCCCAACCCACCTTTTACGACCTGTACGGCTTCTTCCCAGGCTCGTTTCGCGGCAATCCCGGCCTGAAACCTGAGCGTTCGCAGGGTTGGGAAGCGGGAATCAGATGGAATCGTTCCGGGCTCGAGCTCGCAATGACCGGATTCTCGAACCGGTTGCGGGACGAGATCGTCGATACCTTCGATTCGGCGACCTTCCTGTCGAGCACCGCCAATGCCTCCGGCCGAAGCCGGCGCCGCGGTGTCGAGATCGAGGCGGACTATCGCCTGTCCGAGGCTCTGCGCCTCTCCGCGAATTACACTCTCCTCGATGCGGACGAGCAGACGGTCGCCGGGAGCGCTGCGGTCCACGAAGTGCGTCGGCCCCGCCACAGCGCAAATCTCGTCGCCACGGGCGCTGCGGGCCGGTTCGGCTGGTCCGCGACGCTGGCCTATGTCGGCAAGCGCAAGGATGTGGATTTCGATCTATTCCCTGCGCCGACCGTGCGGCTCGACGACTACTTGCTCGGCTCGCTGCGGGTGGCCTGGAAATTGAGCCATGGTCTCGAGATATATGGCCGCGCCGAGAATCTCTTCGACGCTCGCTATCAGGATGTGGTCGGCTACAACACGCCCGGGAGGACCGTCTATGCGGGGGTTCGGCTTCGCTTCGGCGATTAGCCTCGCCGCAATCGGCGGCGGGATCGAGGCGGCGCCCGCGCGCGTCGCCTCGCTCAACCTGTGCACCGACGAGCTGCTCCTGACGCTCGGCGATCCGAGACGGATCGTCTCGGTGACCCATCTTGCCCAGTCTCCCGCCGAAACGCCGCTGTGGCGCATGGCCCGGCTTTATCCGCGCAACGACGGCAGCCTGGTGTCGGTCGCGGGGCTTCGCCCCGACCTCGTTTTGACCATGGGCGGCGGGGCGAGGGATCGCGTGCGGATCGCAGAGCGGCTCGGAATCCGGGTGCTTCAGCTCCCTTACCCGCAGTCGCTTTCCGATATCGAACGCAGCCTGGCCCAAGTCGCAGCCGCGTTGGGCAGGCCCGAGGCGGCACGAGTCCCCCTCGGCCGGATCGCAGCGCTCGAGCGGACGATTCCGCCCCGCCAGGCCGATACGATCTGGCTCGGCGGCGGCGGCCGAAGCGTCTCCGCGAGCGGCCTGCCGGCGCAATGGATGGCGCTCGCCGGCCTTCGCCAGCGGGCGCTGACCGGCGACCGGGTTTCGCTGGAGCAATTGCTGGTCAGGCCGCCTGCGGTGCTGCTGCGCAGCGACTATCGCAGCGGCCAATATTCGAGCGAGCAAAGATGGCTCGCTCATCCCCTCGCGCGCAAGGTCCGGGTGGCGCGCTCGATCCGCACCGACGGGCGGCTGTGGACCTGCATGGGGCCGCTGATGGTCGGCGAGATTACGCGGCTTCGGGCCGAGGCGGCCAAATGAAGTCGAAGCCTCTTCTTGCGGCGGCCCTCCTGGCCCTGTTCGCCTCGTCCTTGCTCACTCCGTGGAGCGACCTCGCCGCCTTGTTCGGTCAAGACCGGACGCTGGCGCTGGCGGTGCTCGCCGAACTTCGCCTGCCGCGCGCCCTGCTCGCGCTCTGTTACGGCGCGATGCTTGGGGCGTCGGGCGCGGCGATCCAGGCCTTGTTCGCCAACCCTCTCGCCTCCCCCGATCTCACCGGGACGACGAGCGGAGCCGCTTTGGGTGCCGTGGTCACCGCCTATCTGCTCGGTTTCACCGCACCGATCGCGCTGTCGGTCGGGGCGGTCGCCGGCGCGCTCGGCGCGCTGCTGCTGCTGCTCGCGCTCGCCGGGCGCAGGGCGGAGAGCGCCACCCTGCTCCTCGCGGGGCTGGCGATCAGCGCTCTGGCCGGCGCTCTGACCACGCTCGCTCTGGCCCTCGCCCCCTCCCCCTTCGCCTTTTACGACGCCTATGAATGGCTGATGGGCTCGCTGGTCGATCGCAGCCTCTCGCAGGCGGCCTTCGCCGCTTTGCCGGCGGTTGCCACCATCCTCATGCTGGTCCGGCTTGGCCCCGCGCTCGACAGCCTGACGCTGGGCGAGGAAGTGGCGGAATCCTTCGGTCACGATGTGGGCCGTCTGCGTCTCTGGGTGGTCTGCCTGACCGCGATCGGAGTCGGCGCCTGCGTCGCGATCTGCGGTGCGATCGGATTCGTCGGACTGGTCGCCCCGATCTTCGCGCGGCGGCTGACCGGGGGGCATCCCGGGCGCGCTCTGGTTCCTGCGGCGATGATCGGTGGCGCCCTGCTGCTCGGCGCGGACCTGATCGTGCGCTTCGCACCGCTCGGCCGGACCTTGCCGATCGGGGTGGTGACCGCCTTGCTCGGCGCGCCTTTCTTCCTCTGGCTGGTGGTCCACATGCGCTGGAGGCTCGCGCGATGACCAGCCTGCTCGCAGCGCGCGGCCTTGCAATCCCCTCACGGCTTCACGCGACCGACCTGGATATCGACGGCCCCGCCTTGGTCTGCCTGGTCGGGCCGAATGGAAGCGGCAAGACGAGCCTGCTCCATGCCCTCGCCCGGATCGGC
Organism: Alphaproteobacteria bacterium; assembly: GCA_028293055.1. GTDB lineage: Bacteria > Pseudomonadota > Alphaproteobacteria > Sphingomonadales > Sphingomonadaceae > Allosphingosinicella. The sequence continues at coordinate 669 of JAQGLD010000456.1, read as the reverse complement.
AAGCCCGGCGGAAGCGTGCGTATCGACGGCTTCGATCCCGACCGGCTCGGACCCGAGGAGCGGCGGCGGCTGATCGCCTATCTGCCGGCCTCGCGCGACATCGCCTGGCCGCTGGCGGCGCGCGATGTGATCGCGCTCGGGCTTCCCGAGGGCGCGAACCGCGGTGGAATGGAAGCGGCAAGCAGCCTGCTCGGCCTCGAGCCGCTGCTCGATCGCCGCATCGACCGCCTCTCGACCGGGGAGCGCAGCCGGATCCTGATCGCGCGCGCGCTCGCGCCGGCGCCCAGGCTGGCCCTGCTCGACGAGCCGGCGGCCAATCTCGATCCTGCCTGGCAATTGCGGCTGATGGACGGGCTCAAGGCGATGGCGCGGGGCGGCCAGGCGGTGATCGCCGCGATGCACGATCTCGACCTTGCCTTGCGCTACGCGGATCGACTGGTGCTGATGGACGAAGGCCGGATCGCTGCGGAGGGCGACCCAACCTTGTTGAAGTCCGGAGATGAGATACCGAAGCTGTTCGGGGTGAGGCGCGGCGAGGCCGGCTGGACCTTGGTCTAGACTGTCGTGCACCGACGAATGGCGTGATCCCCGGCGAACGCCGAGGTCCAGCCGCACCGACCTTGAAATTGGATCCCGGCCTCCGCCGGGAAGCAGTTCCCTGGAATGATA
>JAQGLD010000441.1 GCA_028293055.1 Alphaproteobacteria bacterium | reverse complement strand
TGCGTCCGAAAGCGAGAAGCCGTCTGTGTTGCGAAGCTCGAAGGGCGCGATCCGCTCGCCGAGAGCGAGTCTAATAATTTGGTAGTTCGCACCCTTTCGTCCTGCTCGCGAAAGCGGGCATCCCGCTTCTTCTGCAAGTCCAGGTCACGAAAAAAGCGGGATTCCCGCGTTCGCGGGAATGACGGAGTTAATCTACCGGACGAGCGTGCGGGCGGGGAGAATATCAGTCCAGGTTCGGGCGCAGCCAGCGTTCGGCTTCCTGCAGCGAGACTCCGCGCCTGACGGCATAATCCTCGAGCTGGTCGCGGCCGATCCGGGCGACTCCGAAATACTGGCTGTCGCGGTGGCCGAAATAGAAGCCGGACACGGCCGATGTCGGAAGCATCGCGAAATTGTCGGTCAGGGTCACGCCCGCCGGCTCGCCGCCGAGCATCCGGAACAGGTCCGGCTTGAGGCTATGGTCGGGACAGGCGGGATAGCCCGGCGCCGGCCGGATGCCCTCATAGGTCTCGCGGATCAGCTGGGCGTTGGAGAGATGCTCCTCGGCATAGCCCCAGATGCTGGTGCGGACATGGGCGTGGAGGGTCTCGGCCATCGCTTCGGCGAGCCGGTCGGCCAGCGCCTTGAGCAATATGTCGGAATAATCGTCATTGTCCGCCTTGAAGCGCTCGAGATGCGGCTCGATCCCGTGCATCGCCACCGCGAATCCACCGATCCAGTCCTCTCCGTCGGGCGCGATGAAGTCGGCGAGGCTCATGTTCGGCCGCCCCTCGCGCTTCTTGACTTGCTGGCGGAGCATGGGGAGCCGGGTTTCGTCATTGCCGGCGAGGACCAGGATGTCGTCGCCCTCGCGCCGGCAGCGCCACAGGCCGACGGTGGCGCGCGCGGTCAGCCAATGCTCGGCGACGATCCGGTCGAGCATCGCCTGGGCGTCGGCGAACAATGCCCTGGCGCTCTCCCCGACCAACTTGTCCTCGAGGATGGCGGGATAGTTTCCGGCCAGCTCCCAGGCCCGGAAGAACGGAGTCCAGTCGATGGTCGCGCGCAGATCGCGCAGCGGCCATTCGCCGAAATGGTGGATGCCGGGACGCGCCGGCCGCGGCGCCTTGCCGGTCGGATCGTAGGGGAATGCGTTGGCGCGTGCGTCCTCGATGGTCGCAAGCTCATTCTGCCCCTTGTTCGCCCGCGTCTCGCGGATCTGGCGGAATTCTTCCGCAGTCCTGGCGATCAAAGGCTCGCGCTGGGTATCCGAGACCAGGGACGAAGCGACCCCGACCGCGCGGCTGGCGTCGAGGACATGGATGACCGGTCCCTCATAGGCCGGGTCGATGCGGATCGCAGTGTGGACCCGGCTGGTGGTCGCGCCGCCGATCAACAGCGGCAGCTTCATCCCGGCACGCTGCATCTCGCCCGCGACCGTTACCATCTCGTCGAGCGAGGGGGTGATCAGGCCGGAGAGGCCGATCATGTCGGCCTTATGCTCTTGCGCGGCGGCGAGGATGGTCTGCCAGTGGACCATCACTCCGAGGTCGATCACCTCATAGCCGTTGCACTGCAGGACGACCCCGACGATGTTCTTGCCGATATCGTGGACGTCGCCCTTCACGGTCGCCATCACGATCCGGCCCTTGCCCTGGGCGGCCCCGGTCTTTTCCTTCTCCGCCTCGATATAGGGAATGAGGTGGGCGACCGCTTTCTTCATCACGCGCGCGGACTTGACGACCTGAGGCAGGAACATCTTGCCCGACCCGAACAGGTCGCCGACCACATTCATGCCGTCCATCAGCGGGCCTTCGATCACCTCGATCGGCCGGTTCGCGGTCTGCCGCGCTTCCTCCGTATCCTCGACCACGAAGGCGTCGATGCCCTTGACCAGGGCATGTTCGAGCCTCTTGCCGACATCCCAGCCGCGCCATTCGGCGGCTTCCTTCTCGCGGGCGACATCGGTGCCGAGGAATTTCTCGGCGAGCGCCACCAGCCGCTCGGTCGCATCGCCACCGTCCTTCGGGGTGCGATCGAGCACGACATCCTCGCACGCCTCGCGAAGCACCGGATCGATGCGATCGTAGACGTCGAGCTGGCCGGCATTGACGATCGCCATGTCGAGCCCGGCGGGGATGGCATGATAAAGAAAGACCGAGTGCATCGCCCGGCGCACCGGCTCGTTGCCGCGGAAGGAGAAGCTGAGGTTGGAAAGCCCCCCCGAAATATGGACGTGCGGGCAGCGCGCCTTGATCTCGCGGCACGCCTCGATGAAATCGAGCGCGTAGCGGCGATGCTCGTCTATCCCGGTCGCGATCGCGAAGATGTTGGGATCGAAGATGATGTCCTCGGGCGGGAAACCCTCCGCGACGAGCAGGTCGTAGGCGCGAACGCAGATCTCGACCTTGCGCTTCTTGGTGTCGGCCTGGCCGATCTCGTCGAACGCCATGACGACGACCGCGGCGCCGTAGTCGCGGACCTTGCGGGCATAAGCGAGGAATTCCGCCTCGCCCTCCTTCATGCTGATCGAATTGACGATCGGCTTGCCCGAGACGCATTTCAGCCCGGCCTCGATCACCGTCCATTTCGAGCTGTCGATCATCCGCG
>JAQGLD010000438.1 GCA_028293055.1 Alphaproteobacteria bacterium | reverse complement strand
AGGAACTCCTCCGGGGCGACCCGGATCGCGGCTCCGGTCGGGCAGGCGCGGACGCAGGCAGGGCCGCCGTCAATCCCCGAGCACATGTCGCACTTGACCGCCTTCTTTGGAGTCTCGGGCGCCGCGTGCTTCTCGATCCATTTCTTAGACGGCTCGCCGGGCCCCGGCCCGAGGCCGGCCAACAGCCAAGCGAGCAAAGGCGGCTTGCTCGGGGGCACCTTCTCCATCCGGATCACGCCATACGGGCAGTTGCGCTGGCAATTGCCGCAGCCGATGCAGGTCTCGTCGATGAACACTTCGCCGTCCGGCCCGCGGTGGATCGCATTGGGCGGGCAATCGGCCATGCAGTGCGGATGCTCGCAATGCCGGCACGAGGTCGGCACGTGGAGGTGGGCGAAGGTCTTTCCTGCCTCGCGATTGAGCCGGGACAGGCCTTCGTGGCTGTCGGCGCAGGCGCGCTCGCAATTGTCGCAGCCGATGCACAATTTCTCGTCGATCAGCAGCACATCGGTGGCCTCGCCAATGCCGTTCTCGACCAGGAAGCTGGCGACGGAGGAATAGAGATCGACCACTCCGCTGAAGCCGTCCTTCCTCGCCTCGACGAAATCGTTGAGCTGCTGGCGCGCCGCCATGTCCTTGCGCGCCTTCGCGAGCAGCTCGGGCTTGCGCTCGAGCAGCCGGCGGAAGGCGTCGCCGTCGAGGCGGATGACTTCGGACTTGATCGCGGCGCGAACCGTAGCGGTGCGGCGCCCGCCGTCGAGCAGCGCCATCTCGCCGACATAGGAGCCGGCCGGAAGATAAGAGAGGAACACCGGCTTGCCGCCGACGGACTTCTCGACGACCATCGAGCCCTGGCGGATCACGAAGATGTCATAGCCTGCCTCGCCTTCGGCGATCAGGGTCTCGCCCGCCCGCACCTCCTTCACCTCGGCGGTCTCGAGCAGCTCGACGAGATCAGCGGGGGTCAGGCCGGAACCGAACATCTGCAGCAGCTGGCGCTCGATCGAAATCCTGGTCACCGCCCGGCGCGCCGCCGGCACCGCGGCCATCAGCTTGAGCGCTGCCATTCGCGGCACCTCGACGAGGATAGAATCCTCGGCGGTGCGAATGGTGGCGCCGCGACGACGCCCGGAGATCAGCCCGACCTCGCCGAAGATCGACCCGGCGGCGATCGGAACGGTGATCGACGAATCGACCTGGCTGACCTGGACCAGCACCGAGCCCGACGCGATGGCGAACAGCGATGAGCCAATCGCGTTGCGTTCGAAAACCACCGTCCCGGCCGGACAGAAGCGCGCGTCGCTGTCCAGCATGAACTCGCGCATCTGCAGCGGCGACATCTCGTTGAGGATCGAGACGTTCGAACGGAGGAATTCGAGCCATTCGCCGACCGATTTGCGCCCGGGCAAGCCCTCGAATTTCGCCTCCAGGATCGGCTCGTCGGCAGGCTTCAGGCTGCGATTGCCGTTGATATATTCGACGACGTCATAACCCTGGTTCATGCAATGCTTGATCAGGGGATAGCCCGCGAGCGCGCCGATGACGTAGAGGCCCGGCTTGCTGCTCTCGAAGCTCGGCGAGAGCCGGGGATAGGCTTCCCGATCGCTGCTGGTGAATTCGATCCCGCAGCCGACGACGAAGTCGCGCGGCGGCGCCGAGCCGGTTCGGGCGATGATCCGGTCGCACTGCACCCTCTTCTGCCCGTCGCGAGTCTCGAGGACGATCCAGCCGGGCTCGACCTGGGCCGGACGGGTCTCGGTCATCACGATGATCCGGCCATTCGCCCCTGCCTCGTTGAGCAATTTGACATTTGCGCCCTTGGCACGAGCGAAATCGGCGCCGCGATTGAGGATAGTGACGACATTGCCCTGCTCAGGATCGGCCGCGAGACCGAGCGCATTCTCGATTCCGGCGTCGCCCGATCCGACCACGACGATATGTTCATCGACATACTCGCCGGGGTCGTCGAGCTGATACTGGATGTGAGGCAGATCTGCGCCCTCGCACTCCATCCGCTTGGGATTGCCCTGGGTGCCGATCGCCAGCACGACATTGTCCGCCTCGATCGTCGCGCCGTTGCTCAGGGAGAGCGTGAAACCGCCCTGCTCGCCGGTGATCGCGCTGACCTCGGCCTCGAGCATGATGTTGATCTTGCGCTCTCCGGCCTGGCCGTCCCATCGAGCGAGCACCGCCTCGCGCTTTCCTGCCTCGAAATTCATGTCCGAGCGCAGCACGAGCTGGCTCGGGGTCGCCATCACATGTTTGCCCTTCTGATATTTGTAGATCGTATCGGAAAGGTGATCGGCCTTTTCGAGCAGGACGTGCGAGAGGCCGAGCTGGGCCGCGCGGGCTGCCGCGCTGAGTCCGGCGGGGCCGGAACCGACGATGGCGATGCGGAAAGACGCAGTCATGCTCACCCCCGCCTGTGATGCGCCTCCCGACGGCCGCCGTCCACGCTTGACGTTGAACAAATTGCAGCAAAGATCGCAACCCCATGGCGAATGCACCCGAAAGCCGGTCGCGGCTCCCCTCTTTGTCCACCATCATCCTGGTCGCTGCCGGGCTGATCGCCGCCATTTCCGCCGCGATTGCAGTTTCGCGCTCGAGCGGCGGCGGCGGAGCCGATGCGGACAATCCCGCCGCGAAGGACTGGCGGACGGTAGGATGGGCCTATGCGCAGAATGGCGACGCCGCGGAATCGGCCCGCGCCTATCGCAAGGCCACCGAGATCGAGCCCGACAATGCGGAGAACTGGTCCTCGCTCGGCGAGGCGCTGCAGACACCGAGCGCGACGACCGTGCCCGAGGCGGCGACGGCCTTCGCCAAGGCGATCGCGCTCAATCCGGCCGACCCGCGCGCGCGCTATTTCCTCGCGGTTCAGAAGGACATCAAGGGCGACCACAAGGGCGCGGTCGACGACTGGCTCGCTCTGCTCCGCGACAGTCCGCCGGGAGCGCCATGGGAGGCCGACCTGCGCCGCAACATCGATCAGGTTGCTTCGCGCAACAAGATCGATTTGGCCGGACGGCTGCCGCAGCCGGGAGCGACCGGCCCGGCGAGCGCGGCGATCCCCGGCCCGACCGGCGAGCAGCTTGCCGCCGCCTCGTCGATCCCGCCGGGCCAGCAGGACCAGATGGTGCAGGCGATGGTCCAGCGCCTCGCCGACAAACTCAAGACCAATCCGAAGGACGCCGACGGCTGGATCCGGATGATGCGCTCGCAAATGGTGCTCAACCAGCCCAAGCTCGCCGGCGAGGCGATGCGCAGCGGCATGGCGGCCTTTGCAGGGGACGCCGCGACTCAGGGCCGGTTGAAGAGCGCCGGGGCGGAATTGGGCGTGCCTGGGGCGTGATTCTCAAAGAATTCCCCTCCCTGAATGCAGGGAGGGGCTAGGGGCGGGTGGGTCTCCACTGGCAATGAGTCTCCGCAGACTTACCCACCCCCAACCCCTCCCTGCGTGCAGGGAGGGGGGCTGCCTTGCGCGGGACCGGAGTCACCGATCACCCGCCTCAACCTCTCCACCAGCCTCTCCCTCGCCGCGAGCACCTCGGCCTGGCGCCCGATCAGCAGATCGCGGGTGAGGAAGTGGCCGGTGATTCTGAGTCCGTCGAAAATCTCGTCCCAATCCGCCGCGCCCCCGGCGAGCATGAAGGGGGGAAGCCGGAACAGCCGGTCGCGATAGCCTTCGGCGGCGGCGTCGGTGACCGCGCGGCCGCTCTTCGGGCTGACCCAGGCGAGCCCGTGCTCGCTCCCGGTCGCTGCGCATTCGGCGAGATCGAGCCCGAATCCGAGCTCGGCGAGCACCAGCAGCTCGTAGCGGACCAGAGCCGACGCCCAGATCCGGGCGCTTGGCGCTGCCTCGATCGCCGAGAGCAGGCCGGCCAATGCCTCGTACAGGCGGGGATAGAAATGACCCTCGGGCAAGGCCGAGGCGGTCAAGGCGGTCACCCAATCGATCGCTGCCGCGGCCAGAGGCTCGCTCAGCAGCGGCCCGCGGCTTTCGACCAGCTCGAGCGTCGCATGCGCAAGCTGATCCTCGGAGCGCGAGCGGAACTCGGCCTGGACGAGGTTGCCGGGCATCAGAACGGGCCGCAGCCGCCGCGACCGTCCGCCGCGGACGTAGCCGGCCTGCACTCCGTCGTCCGGAGTGAGGGCGCGCACGATTGCGCCATGCTCGCCATGGGCGCGGACGGCGCAGATAATGGCAAGACTTTCGAGCCGCATGTCCCTCTTTGAGCCAGAACCGGCCGGATCGCACCGCAGGGGCTCCACGGTAACTCATTCGCTACGACTTTGCTCTAGGGCTCGCTGTCACACGAGGCAGGCGGGTTTTCGACGTTGAAGCTGGACCGGATCGATTCTTCGCATGGGCTGGCCGGCCGGCTGGATATGCCCCCCTCGCCGCAATGCGAGGCGACGCTGCCGGAAAGCTTCGGCCGCCGCTTCCTGATCGTCGGCGACGGCGAGGAGGAGTTCGACTGGGGCGCGCCGCTCGATCGGGGCTCGACCTCGACCGAGGCCTTCGTCAGCCTGCCCGAAGCCAATCGCAAGTTTGTCGAGCGCGGGGCGATCCCGACCTATGTCGTCGACTATCCGGTCGTCTCCAATCCGCGCAGCGCAGCAGCGCTGGCCGGTATGCATGCCGCCGGAGAGTGCGA
>JAQGLD010000436.1 GCA_028293055.1 Alphaproteobacteria bacterium | reverse complement strand
TGACGATCGAATCGATCGGGGGGCGCGCCGAGCTGATCACCTTCTCGTTGAATGGAAGCACGCGCTGGTACGATCCGCGTACCTGGCTCGCAGCGCTGCGCGGCGACAGGGCGGGGACTTCGCTGCGGCCGGCGCGGGGGGCTTGAGGCCCTGCCGAAAATGCCCTCCTCCCCATCCCAGCCCATCAGGGCCGCAGCTTCCTCGCCCGGACGGGGCAAAGAGCGACCCTGATCATCAAGGGCAAGACGTGGCGACGCTTTATGAGTGATTTGCTGCAGTCCGCTCCCTGATCCTCCGCTCGAGGATGGTCAGCGGCATCGCCCCGTCCTTGAGCACTTCGTGGAAGGTCTTGATATCGAAACGGGCGCCGAGCGCGGCCTGGGCCTCGGCGCGGGCGCGGGTCCAGGCCATGTGGCCGACCTTGTAGCTGCACGCCTGCCCGGCCTGGGTGCAGTAGCGCTCGACCTCGCGCTGCGAGCGGGGACGGGCGAAGCCGGTGGTCGCGACCAGATAGTCGGTCGCCTTCTCGCGACTCCATTGCTTGGTGTGGATCCCGGTATCGACGACCAGCCGCGCCGCCCTGAACAGGAAGGACTGGAGATAGCCGGCGCGCTCGAGCGGGCTGGCGTAGGCGTGCAGCTCGTCGCCGAGCTGCTCGGCATAGAGCGCCCAGCCTTCGCTATAGGCGCTGAAGAAGCCGATCTTGCGCAGGGTCGGGATGTCTCGCGATTCCTGCGCGAGGCTGATCTGGAGGTGATGCCCGGGAACGCCTTCGTGATAGGTCAGCGAAGGCAGGGAATATTTCGGCCAGTCGCCAGTGTCCTTTAGATTGATGAAATAGATGGCCGGCCGAGAACCGTCGAGCGCCGCGCGGTTGTAATAGCCGTTCGAGGCGCCGTCCTGGATCTCCGGTGGTACTCGGCGAATCTCGAGCGGCGCATTGGGCAGGGTCGCGAAGGCCAAAGGCAGGCGCGCGTACATCCCCTTGATGCCCCGGTTGAGACTTGCGATGAGCTCCGCCCGACCTGGATCCGTGTTCGGATAAAGCTGGGCGGGATCGACGTTGAGCGCCGCGAGCCGCTCCCCGACGGTGCCCCGGGTGAATCCCTGAGCTGTAAGGATCTTGTCGAGCTCGGCGCTGATCTCGGCGACCTGACCGAGACCGAGACGATGGACTTCCTCGGGCGTATATTTGGTGGTCGTCGCCTGCTCGAGGGCAGTCGCATAGATTGCGGCGCCGTCCGGCACCCGCCAGATCCCATCGCCGGGCCGTGATGTCGGCCTCAGCGCCCTGAGCAGGGCGATCTGGCGGTCGAGCGCGGGGTAGACCTGCCCCTCGACGATCCGCGCGGCACGGCCCCGCCAGTCGCCGGCGATGGTCTTGGCCGCCGCCCGGGCCGCAAGCGACCGGACGATGCTGCTTTCGGCGGCGGGCTGGCCGCGAAGCTGGGCCATCTGGCCGAGGCTGAGATCGAGCGACCAGCCCGGAGCGAGGAATCCCCGCGCGGCTTCCGCCTTCTGCATCGCGCTATCCTCGTCGAGCGCGACCGCGAAGGCGTCGAGCCTGGCGAGATAGGATTCGCAATCCTCTGCGGTTGCGATCGTGTGGGCGGTGTTGAGGAAGTCGGGAACCGAGAAATAGGCGCCGCCCTGTTGGAAGATCCGGTAAGGACGGATTGCGGAATCGAGCCCGAAGCGGGACGGAGCGGCCGTCTGGGCGGTGAGCGAGTAGGTCACGACTTCGAGGTTGAGCAAAGCTGCCGAAGAAAGCCCCCTGCGGTCGACCGCCTTGAGCTCGGCAAGCGCCTGCTGCGTCTGGGCGAGCTGGCGGTTGCGTTCGGCGACGGTGCGCGGCGAAAGCCGGCGCTTGAGCCCCGCATTGGCGCCCTTGTCGAGCCCGAGCTGGCTGGCGAGCTCCGGCGAACGCTCGACACTGCGCTGGAAGATTCGTTCGAACAACGCATTGAGCGCGGCGTCGCCCGACCCGGCGGTCGCGCGGGGCTGCGCGACGAGGCCGGCGGGCAGCAAAGCGCCGGCGGCGGCGAGGCCGCCCGAAGCGACGAAATGACGACGGTCCAATTCCATTCTCCCTGCCGGATCAAGCCTTTCGCACTGCGTGCCGATAGACCCCAGGCGGGCGACCTTGCAATTCCCGCCGGCATGGACCGGGCGAAATGCCCGGCCCGAGGTCTGGCTGCAGCCCCTGCCGCGGAATCCGCGACGCAAGCCCCAATCGGCGGCGCTCAGGGCCGGAAAAATCGACGCTCCGGCCCATGCGGGCGGTGCGCGCGCTTTGCACCGGGCCCCGGAACGGCTAAAAGGCGCCTTTCGAGCTATTGGAATTTTCTTGCTCCAGATTTTGAGAAGTCGCCGGAGAGTTTCGGGCGCGGCGGTCGCCGCTTTGATGGGAGCCCTCGTCGCCGCAGGCGCGTCCGCGCAAGACAATAGCGTCATCGGGCCGCCGCAGCTCAAGGACTTCCAGCTGCCCGGCCAGCGCACGACTCCGCCCCGCCCGGTCGGGCCGATCGACGAGGACACGAGCCCGACGACGCAGTCGCCACCGCCGCGCCTGGCCCCGCCGGCCATCGCCGTCCCGGCTCCGCCACCTCCTGCGACGACGAGGGTCGCGCAATCCCCGCCTCCCTCGCAGCCCACGGAGCCCCGCGCGGAACCCCCGACGCCCCGCGCCGCGACTCCGGCCACGTCCAGTCCGAACGCTCCGCAGCCGACCGCACGAGCAGCCGCGCCTACGCCGCCGCCCGCCGCATTCACGCCTTCGAGCGAATCTTCCGCCCCGCCCCCATCCGAAGGGACAGCGCCCGATGCGGCCGCAGCGCCGTCATCCGGGTGGAATTCGCTCTGGCTCGCATTGCCCCTCCTGCTCGCCGCTCTGGCCGGACTCGCCTATTGGCGGAGGCGGCGTTCGACCGAAGGCGCTTTTCCCGAGGATACCGAGAACGAGTTCGCCCCCGGCCCGGCCGCGGTGCCGCAGGCGGCTGCCCCGGTCGCTTCATCGACCGCGCTTGCGGCTCGGGCCAGCCGACCGGCGCCGCTCGCCAAGGTCGAATCCACAGCGCGCGCGTGGCTCGAGGTCGAGTTCAAGCCGAGCCGGGCCGCGGCGACCGACAAGGAGACCATCGTCCATTACGAGCTGGTGCTGCGCAATGTCGGCGACGCGCCGGCGGGCAATATCCGGATCGACTCGAAACTGTTCAATGCCGGGGCAGAAGCCGAGATCAAGGCCTTCCTCGGCGGCGCCATCCACGAGCATAGCGGCTCGCCCCACGTCCTGATCGCACCCGAGGACGAATTGCGCCTCGGCAGCACAATCGCCATGTCGAAGGAGGACGTGCGCGAGATCGTGATCGACGGACGAAGCCTGTTCGTGCCGGCGGTCGCGGTCAATGTCGCCTACAATTGGGGTGATTCGGGCGCCGGCCGCACCTCCAAATCCTGGCTGGTCGGCCGCGAGGCGGAGCAGCCCTCGCAGAAGATGGGCGCCTTCCGCCTCGACCTCGGCCCCAGGATCTACCGCTCGGTCGGCCAGCGCCAGACCGGCCTCGCGCAGATGGTTTAAGCCAAATTCCTTCCCTCGATGCGAGGGGCGGAATTACGCAGCGAAGGCCTCGGCGCTGACCGAATAGAGCAATTCCGCCCCGGCCAGCGCCTGGGCCTCGAGCCCGAGCGCCTCGGGCACCGCCTGGTCGAGATAGTAACGAACCGCAGCCCGCTTCATCGCCGCCCAGTCGCCATCGCCCGCGTCGTCCAGCGCGGCGAGCTGGCGCTTCATCAGCCAGGCGCAGACCGCCACGCTCATCATCGTCAGCAGCGGATAGGCCCCGGCGAGCCGGTCGTCCGGCTCCGCCCCCGCCAGCGAGGCAATCACCGCCTCGATCCGATCGACCAGCTTGAGCAGGGCAATTTCGTCTTCGGCATCGCCCCTGATCTCGGCGAGCAGGTCCGCCGCCACCGCGCCGCCGGAAAGGCCGAGCTTGC
>JAQGLD010000408.1 GCA_028293055.1 Alphaproteobacteria bacterium | reverse complement strand
GTTGCTCAACGAGGTCGTCTTCCCGGCGGCGATCCTGCAGCCGCCCTTCTTCGATCCCAATGCCGACGACGCGGTCAATTATGGCGGGATCGGTGCGGTGATCGGACACGAGCTCAGCCACCATTTCGACGATCAGGGCCGCAAGTTCGATCCCACTGGCAACCTCGCCGACTGGTGGAACGAGGCAGATGTGGCGGCTTTCAAGAAGCTCACCGACCGGCTCGGAGCGCAATATTCGGCTTATGAGCCGCTGCCCGGCGTGCATGTGAACGGCGATCTGACGATGGGCGAGAATATCGCCGACCTCGCGGGCCTCGCGGTCGCCTACGACGCCTATAAATTGTCGCTGCATGGGAAGCCGGCGCCGGTGATCGACGGCTATACCGGGGACCAGCGCTTCTTCCTCGGCTACGCTCAGATCTGGCGTACCAAATATCGCGACGCCTTGCTCCAGCAGCTGATCACCACCGACCCGCACACACCAGGGCAATATCGGCCGCTCGTCGTCCGCAATTTCGATGCATGGTACAAAGCGTTCAACGTCCGCGACGGAAAGCTCTACCTTGCCCCTGAACAACGGATCAGGATTTGGTAAGGACCACCAGGTCCGGGCCGGCGCGTCGACGCCGGCCCGGTTCGTTTCGCGGGAGCAAAAGGCTGTCCAAGAGTAAGGCGTTTCTGCCGTTCGCCGGCCTGTTGCTGATCATCATCCTGCTCTGGGCGGCGAGCCTCGGCTGGTGGCACAGCCAGGCTCAGCCCCAGAAAAAGACCGGAATCAGCGATGTCGAGCTGCTCCATATCGAGCAGCGCCAGCGCGCGCATGACAGCGTCATCGACTATCGCAGGATCGACCAGAGGCTCGACCATCTGATCGAGCGTCGCGACATGATCGGGATGGCCGTCGGCGTGGTCGAGAACGGTCAGATCCGCTTCCTCAAGGGCTATGGCGAAACCGTCGCAGGCACCGGCGACAAGGTCACCCCCAACACCGTGTTCCGCTGGGGCTCCCTGTCCAAGGGCGTGGCCGCAGACATGGTCAGCCTGCTCGCGGGCCAGGGACGGCTCTCGCTAAGCGACCCCGCCGGCAAATATGCCGCCTCGCTCAAGCTCCCGGGCGGCAACGAGACCAAGGCGACGATCGCCGACATCCTCTCGCACCAGCTCGGCCTCGCCGGTCATTCCGAGGATCCCAAGCTCGAGGACGGCGTGGATCCGCATCTGCTGCGCTCCGATCTCGCCAACCTCAACGCGATCTGCTCGCCGGGGACCTGCTGGTCCTATCAGAATGTCGCCTACGACGCCTCGTCCGAGATCGTCGAGCGAATCACCGGCAAGCCCTACGAACAGGCGGTGCGCGACTCATTGTTCGGACCGCTCGGAATGCGTTCGGCCTCGCTGAATCGGGCGGCATTGCTGGCCTCCAAAAGCTGGGCGCGGCCCTATGTCGGCAGCAAGGCCTCGAAGCCGGTCGAGGTCACCGATTTCTATTATCGAGTCCCGGCCGCAGGCGGGGTCAACAGCTCGATCAAGGACCTCGCGATCTGGCTCCAGGCCCAGATGGGGCTCGAGCCCAACGTGCTCCCGCAGCCAGTGCTCGATGTGGTGCAGACCCCGCGGGTCAAGACCGCTGGAGAGCTTGGCCGGATGCGCAAGTTCCGCGAACGAGTCCAGGTGGCGAGCTACGGGCTCGGCTGGCGGGTCTACGAATATGCCGGCCACAAGGTCGTCGCCCATCGCGGCGGAGTGAAAGGCTATCGCTCGCTGATCATGTTCGACCCAGAGCTGAAATCGGGCGTTGTCGCGCTGTGGAATTCGTCGACCAACCAGCCGGGCGGCCTGGAATTCGAGGTGATGGACATGCTCTATCGCCTTCCGGCGCGCGACTGGCTGGGCCTGGATTCACGGCCGACGCCGGAGCAGCCCGAACCCGAGCCGGAGGGAAGCGGGGATCGTTAGCGTCGAATCCTCCCCTCGAGGGAAGGAATTTCGCCTTATTCCGGCGCCAGATCCGCCCATACCGGGAGGTGATCCGAGGCCTTGCGCGATGCGGCGCTGTGGTGGACTCCGCAGGCGTGGATGGCGAGGCCGGGGGTCACCATGATCCGGTCGAGCTCGACGATCGGACGGCGGGCGTGGAAGCTGCGTCCGCATTGGGCGAGGCGGAACTGGCGGGCGAAGTCGCGAAGCACGCCGCCATTGGCGCTCCATTCGTTGAGATCGCCCATCAGCACTGTAGGCATCTTCTCGACGCGGCATTCGACGCAGCTCATGATCGTGTGCGCCTGCTGCCGGCGCCACAGGCCGGACAGGTCGAGATGCATTCCGACCGCACGGATCCGGACTCCACCGACGCGAAGATCGGCGAGCACGGCGCCCCGCGGCTCGAGCGAAGGCAGGTGGATTACATCTTTGGCGACGATCTCGACGGTTTTCTTCACCAGCATGGCATTGCCGTGCCAGCCTATGCTTCCGTGGCGCGTGTCGTAGGGCACCGGCTTATAGTCGCTATGCTCCTCGATCATGTGGAATGGCATCGCGCTCGCGCGCGCGCCGAAACGGCGATCGGCTTCCTGAAGGACAATGACATCCGCATCGAGCTCGCAAAGCACTTCGAGAGTACGTTCGGGCCGGCGCCTGCGATCGGTGCCGATGGCCTTCCTCATATTGTAGGTCGCGACGCGGATCATTCGGCATCCCATGGCGCGCCCCCGATGCGAGCGCAATCGGTGCAATGCCGCCGGCTCTCCGGCGTTCCCTAGATTCACTCTGGCTGGCGCCCGCAGGCGCCTGTAACCCTTGCGCGATGGCGAAAGCGAAGCGAAGATATGTCTGCCAGGCCTGCGGCTCGGTACAGAGCCGTTGGCAGGGCCAATGCCCCGATTGCTCCGAATGGAATACCCTGGTCGAGGATAGCGGCGCAGTCGTCACGCCCTTCTCGGCGCGGCACAATCTTCGCTCGGGCGGCCGCGCGTTCGAGCTGGTCGGCCTCGATTCGGAGATCGCGCTCCCGCCGCGGACCAGCACCGGCATACCCGAATTCGATCGCGCGCTTGGCGGAGGCCTGGTCGCCGGATCGGCCACTTTGATGGGCGGGGATCCGGGAATCGGAAAATCGACCCTGCTGCTCCAGGCGGCCGCCGCGATCGCTACGCGCGGGCTGGCGGTCGCGTATATTTCGGGCGAGGAGGCGGCAGACCAGGTTCGCCTGCGCGCGCGCAGGCTCGGCCTGGGCCAGGCACCGGTCCGGCTCGCCGCGGCGACCTCGGTGCGCGACATACTCACCACGCTGAGCGAGGGGCCCCCACCCGGCCTGCTCGTCATCGATTCGATCCAGACGATGCATAGCGACCTGATCGAGGGCGCCCCCGGAACGGTCAGCCAGGTCCGCGCTTCGGCCGGCGAGCTGATCCGTTACGCCAAGGAGAGCGGCGCAGCTCTGGTGCTGGTCGGCCATGTCACCAAGGACGGCTCGATCGCCGGCCCGCGGGTGCTCGAACATATGGTCGACACGGTCCTCGCCTTCGAGGGCGAGCGCAGCCATCAGTACCGGATCCTGCGTGCGACCAAGAATCGCTTCGGCGGCACCGACGAGATCGGAGTCTTCTCGATGCAGGAAGGCGGGCTCGAGGAGGTCGGCAACCCTTCTGCTCTGTTCCTCACCCATCGCGGCGAATCGGTCTCGGGAGCGGTGGTTTTCCCAGCGCTCGAGGGAACCCGGCCGGTCCTGGTCGAGATCCAGGCGCTCACCGTCCGGCTCGCCAGCGGTGCCACCCCGCGCCGGGCGGTGGTCGGCTGGGACAGCGGCCGGCTGGCGATGATCCTCGCGGTGCTCGAGGCGCGCTGCGGGCTGAGCTTCTCGACCGCCGAAGTCTATCTGAATGTCGCGGGGGGTTACCGGATCACCGATCCCGCCGCCGATCTCGCGGTCGCAGCGGCCCTGGTCTCCGCCATGGCGGAGCGGCCGATAGCCAAGGAAGCGGTCGCCTTCGGCGAAGTCGCGCTTTCCGGCGAGGTCCGCCCGGTGGCGCACAGCGCGCTGCGGCTCAAGGAATCGGCCAAGCTCGGCTTCGAGCGCGCACTGGCGCCGTCCGCCCTCGCCGGGGAGAAGGCCGGACTATCGGTCACCGCCTTCCGGACGTTGCGCGATCTCGTTGACCATCTGCTGGGCCGACAGTAGCCACGACGCTATGACGGCGCTCGACATCATCGTTCTCGTGCTGGTTGGCGGCGGCATGGTGCTTGGCGCACGGCGCGGCTTTACCGGTGAATTGCTGTCGCTCGCGGCCTGGATCGTCGCGATCGTCGCCCTGCGGCTGCTCCACACTCCAGTCACCAACATGCTCGAAGGCCCGGTGGGAACCCGTGCGGGGGCGGCGGTGCTCGCCTTCGTCGTGGTGTTCGGAGTGGTACTGCTCGCCGGCAAGCTGGTTGCACGCCAGGTGAGCGGCGGGGTCAAAAGGTCGGTGATCGGGCCGATCGACCGGATTCTCGGCGCCGGCTTCGGAGCTTTGAAGGGGCTGATCGGGGCGACCCTGCTCTATCTCGCCGCCAACCTTGTCTACGACACGATCTACGGCCGTTCCGCGGCCCGCCCGCAATGGCTGGCCACCTCGCGCACCTATCCCTTGCTCTATGCGAGCGGCCGGGCGGTGCTCGATTTCGTGGAATGGCGTCGCGGCGGTGGCGCGGTGCCGCCCAATGGGGCCTTGGCCAACAGCCAATGACCGAGCTCAGACTCCACGATACGCTGGCCCGGGAGAAGCGCGTCTTCGTCCCGGCCGATCCCGGCCGCGTGACGATGTATGCCTGCGGGCCGACCGTCTACAATCGCGCCCATATCGGAAATGCGCGCCCCGCGGTGGTGTTCGACGTGCTCGCACGCTTCCTGCGCCACCGCTACGGCGCCGAGGCCGTGGTCTATGCCCGCAATGTCACCGATGTGGACGACAAGATCATCGAGGCGGCACGCAACGAGGGGGTGGATCCCGAGACCGTCGCCGCCCGCTACGAGGCGTTCTATGATTCCGACATGGGCGCGCTCGGGGTCGAGAAGCCGGAATTGACCCCGCACGCGACCCACAATATCCCCGAGATGGTGGCCATGATCGCCCGGCTTGTCGCGAGTGGCCACGCTTATGAGGCGGACGGGCATGTCCTGTTCTATGTCCCCTCCGACCCGGATTATGGCATTCTCGGCAAGCGGGACCGCGACGCGATGATCGCCGGCGCCCGGGTCGAGGTCGCTTCCTACAAGAAGGACCCGGCCGACTTCGTGTTGTGGAAGCCATCGCCGCCCGACATGATCGGCTGGGAGAGTCCGTGGGGGCGGGGACGGCCGGGATGGCATATCGAATGCTCGGCGATGATCGAACGCCATCTCGGCGAGACGATCGACATACATGGCGGCGGACTGGACCTGATCTTTCCCCACCACGAGAACGAGATCGCACAGAGCCGCTGCGCCCATCGGGGCGCCCCGCTTGCCCGATATTGGGTGCATAACGGCTTCCTGTCGATGGCGGGCGGCGAGAAGATGTCCAAGAGCCTCGGCAATGTCATCACGGTCGGTGAGCTGCTCGAACAGGGGCATAAGGGAGAGACTTTGCGCCTCGCTTTGCTCTCCGCCCATTATCGCCAGCCGCTCGAATGGTCGGGGAGCCTAATTGCCCAGAGCAAGGCAACCCTGGACCGGCTCTACCGGGCCGGAGGTGACTCGGCGGTCGGCGAGGTCGACCCGGGCGTGCTCGGAGCGCTGGCCGACGATCTCAACACGCCGCTTGCCTTGTCGCGGCTTGCGGCGATCGACGATGCTGGCGTGTTGCGCGGCTCGGCGGCGTTGCTCGGGCTGCTCGAAGGGAGCCACGAAAGCTGGTTCCGTGGCGAGGGCGATGCGCGGGTCGATGCCTTGATCGCCGCTCGCGCGGACGCGAAGAATCGCCGGGACTTTGCCGAGGCCGACCGGATCCGGGCGGAGCTGGCCGAGGAGGGCATCGTGCTCGAGGATAGCGCCCAAGGGACGATCTGGCGGAGAGCATAACTCCTACCCGTACCGGGGAGGATCTTGGGGTGGCGCGGCGGTTTCCGCCCGGTATATCGGGAGGCGTGACGACCGCCCTCTACAATCGGGACATCCTCCGCCTGGCGGCGTCGATTCCGCACCAGCGCCGGCTCGATCATCCTCAGGCCTCCTCCGAACGGCGATCGCCGGTGTGCGGCAGCCGGGTGATCGTGGATGTGGTGCTCGACGGGGAGGGCAGGGTGGTCGCTTTGGGCCAGGAGGTGAAAGCCTGCGCCCTCGGTCAGGCTTCCGCCTCGCTGATGGGCGGCCATGCGCTCGGCCGGACCGGTGCCGAGCTGGCGAGCGCCCGCGACGCGCTGGCAGCGTTCCTGCACTCCGATCGCGACGACCCGGGCGACTGGCCAGGCCTCGCCGTGTTCGCCGAGGCGCGGCGGTTCAGCGCTCGCCATGCCTCGATCCTGCTCGCCTTCGAGGCCGCCGCCGAGGCGGCGGCCCGCGCGCGGGCCGGCTGATGGGCGCTACCGATTCCGCCCACGCGGCTGCGCTTGTGCTTCGCGATGGCGTGATCATCCTCGGTGCGGCGATGGGTTTCGTCATGCTGTTCCGCCGTCTCGGCCTCGGCGCGGTGCTCGGCTATCTCGTCGCGGGCGCATTGATCGGACCGGCCGGGCTCGGCCTGGTCACCGCTCCGGACGAGATGATCCATATCGCGGACTTCGGAATCGTCCTGCTCCTCTTCCTGGTCGGGCTCGAGCTCCAGCCTAGCCGGCTGCTGAGGCTGCGCAGCGAGATTTTCGGGCTCGGGCTGCTCCAGGTGGTCATTGCCGGCCTCGCAATCGCTTTGGTCGTCTGGCTCGCCGGCTTCAGCCCCGCGGCGGCGCTTGCGATCGGCCTGCCGCTGGCCCTGTCCTCCACCGCCCAGGTGCTGCCGAGCCTTCGCGCCGACGGCTCGATCAACACCAAGGCGGGCGAGCGCGCCTTCTCGATCCTGCTCTTCCAGGATCTTTCGATCGTGCCCTTGATCACGATCATCGCGGCGCTCTCGCGCACCCCGGCCGATCCGACCGCTCCGCCGGGCTGGCAGCTCGCGCTCTACACGATCCTGGCCATCATCGGGCTGGTCCTGGCCGGCCGGTTCCTGATCAACCCGCTGTTCCGCCTCGTCGGCCGGATCAGCGAGCGCGAATTGTTCATCGTCGCGGGCCTGTTCATCGTCCTGGCCAGCGCGGCGGTGATGGAGGCTCTGCATCTGTCGACCGCACTCGGCGCCTTCATCGCCGGCGTGATGCTTGCGGAATCGCCCTATCGGCACGAGCTCGAAGCGGACATCGATCCGTTCCGGTCGATCCTGCTCGGCCTGTTCTTCGTGTCGGTCGGAATGATGCTCGATCTTGGCGCGATCTGGCAGCATCCGCTGTTCGTCATCGGCATGGCGGCGGCCCTGATCGCGGTGAAGACGATCGTACTCTACGGGCTGGCGCGGCTGTTCGGGATGGACGGCCGAAAGGCGATCAAGCTCGGCCTGCTGCTCAGCCAGGGCGGCGAGTTTGCCTTCGTCCTATTCGCCCAGGCACGCACCGGATTGCTGATCGCGCCCGAAGCGGCGAGCCTGTTCAGCGCGATCGTCACCGTTTCGATGGCGACGACCCCGTTCCTGATGATGTTCAACGACTGGCTCGACCGGCGCAGCAATCGGAGCGCCGGGGCGGGGCTGGACGGACCCGAGAAGAGCGCTCCGTCGAGCGCGATCGTCATCGGCTATGGCCGTTTCGGCCAGACCGTGTCGCAGATGATGATGGCCAAGGAAATCGGCGTCACATTGATCGATTCCAAGCCGAGCCAGATCGAGATCGCCGGCAGTTTCGGGATGAAGGTCTATTATGGCGACGGAACGCGGGTGGACCTGCTCCGCCTCGCCGGTGCGGGCGAGGCCAAGGCTCTCTTGTTCTGCATCGATGGCAATTCGCTGACCCGCAAGAGGCTGGAGCCGGTGCTCGAGGCATTCCCGCACGCAGCGGTCTTCGTACGCGCATTCGATCGGGTCCACTTGATGGAGCTGGCTCCACTCGATCTCAAATTCACCATCCGCGAGATCTTCGAATCCGCGGTGACGATGGGCCGCGAGGCGCTAAGCCTGTTCTGCGTCGATCGCGCGGAGGTCGACCGGGTCGAGCAGGAATATCGCGCCCGCGATCTCGAGCGGCTCGACAGCCAGACCGCCTCGGGAGACCTCCATGCGATGAGCGAGACGATGTTCGGACCCGAAAATCCGCTTCGCGACGGGGCTCAGCCCATCAGGACTCCCAGGAACGCCTCGACCTCGGAGAGCTCGACGCTCTGATCGACGAACGCCTTGCCGATGCCGCGCGCGAGGATGAACGGGACCCGGCCGGCGCTGGCTTTCTTGTCGTGGGCCATATGGGCGACCAGGCTGGCGGGCGTTCCGATCCGAGGCTCGGTGGGAAGTCCCACCGAAACGAGATGGGCTGCAACCCGCTCTGAATCTTCGACCGGACACAAACCTCGGCGCGCGGAGAAGCGAAACGCCAGCGCCATGCCGAGCGCCACCGCCTCGCCGTGGAGCAAGGTGTCGGAGAAACCGGCCTCGGCCTCGAAGGCGTGGCCGAACGTGTGACCGAGATTGAGCAAGGCTCGCCGCCCGCGAGTCTCACGCTCGTCCTCGGCGACGATCGCGGCCTTGGCGCGGACGCTGGTCTCGATCGCGTGCAGCCGCGCGGCCGGGTCGCCAACGAGCAGGCCTGGCGCATTCGTCTCGCACCAGGAAAAGAATTCGGGATCCCCGATCAGGCCGTATTTGACCACTTCGGCATAGCCAGCGCGAACCTCTCGCGGCGGCAGAGTGTCGAGCGTCGCCGGATCGATCAGCACTGCCGAGGGCTGGTGAAAGGTGCCGATCAGATTCTTGCCGGCCGAGACATTGATCGCGGTCTTGCCCCCGACCGAAGAATCGACCTGGGCGAGCAGGGTGGTTGGAATCTGGACGAAACCGCAGCCGCGCTTGAGCAAGGAGGCGGCGAATCCGGCGAGGTCCCCGACCATTCCGCCGCCGAAGGCGACGATATGGTCGCTGCGTTCGACGCCCAGCGCGAGCAGCCGATCGAGCAGAAGGGTGAGCTGGTCCCAGCTCTTGCTCGCTTCGCCGGCCGGCACGAGCAGCGGAATGAACTCGATCCCTTGCGCTCTCAGCCGATCGCCCTGCGCCGCCCACACCTTTTCGTCGGACACAAGGATCATCCGGCCGTCGCGTGCATAAGGCGCAAGCACGTCTCCGGCACGCTCGAGCAGATTCTCGGCAATCGTGATGTCGTAGCTGCGCTCGCCAAGCTGAACCTGGACCTTGCTCATCATGTCTCCGTCAGCCTGGCGATCGCGTCGAGGATCTGGTCCACTGCCCGGTCGTGGGGCATGGTCTCGCTGCGCACATGGATGTGCGCTTCGGCATAATAGGGATTTCGGCGTTCGGCGAGCTCCCGGAGCACCTTGAGCGGATCCTTGCCGCTGACCAAGGGACGTGAATCCCGCCGGGAGACTCGCTCGGCGAGGGTCGCGATGTCGGCATCGAGCCACACGGCGAGGCATCGCGCCAGGATCAGTGCGCGGGTACGCTCGTTCATGAACGCGCCGCCGCCGGTGGCGATCACCTTTGGCCCACCGTCGACGAGCCGGGCGATCACGCGACTTTCGCCGTCGCGAAATTCCTTCTCTCCGAACTGCTCGAAAATCTCCGACACGGTTCGCCCGGCCGCGCGTTCGATCTCTTCGTCCGAATCCGCGAAGGCGAGGCCGAGCCGATGGGCCAGCCGCCGCCCGACCGTCGACTTGCCAGCGCCCATCAGTCCGACGAGCACGATCGATCGTTCCGGCCTGGGATGGGGAGCGGTCATGGCGCGGGGGTTAACATGGCGCGGGGGCTATACATAAGGGCGCCGGGTGGGGCAAAAGGCGCGCCATGCGTATTTCTCCTGCTCCCCGCCGCCGCAGATCGCCGCTCCCCGTCATCCTGCTGGCCCTGCTCGTCCTGCTGATCGGTTTCGCGATCTGGCTCAGCACCCGCAACAGCGAGGTGCCGACCCAGCGTATCGAGCAGGATGTGACGAATGAAGCGCTGGCGCACTAGAGCCGCCTGCCTTGGCGGAGCGGGCGCGATCGCGCTCGCCTTCGCGATTCCGGCCGTCGGCCAGCGCGATCGCGCGCCCGAATCCCTGCTCCCGCCAGGTTTCGGCGAACAGCCGGCGCCGCCGCGGGAGACGCCCAAGCCGGTCGAAGCACAGCCAAATGCCACGGGGCAGCCCGCCGCGCCGCCGGCCGCGCCGGGCGCGGCTCCGGCCCAGCCGGTGACGCCGGACGAGCCCGCGGTCGCGGACGCGGCCGAGCAGGATCTGGCGCTCGACGCTCCGGAAGCGCCAAAGCCGACCGAAATTCCCGACAGCGCCCGGCGTCCGACCAATTTCGTCGGTCCGCTGACCCCTGCCAATTGGGGGCTTGGGCCGCACGCCTTCGGGCAGGTCAACGGCGCCTTCCTGTCCGCTCTGATGCGGCGGCTGGATGCGCCACTGCCGTCGCGCTGGACCTCGATCCTCCTGCGGCGCGCGATGCTGTCCCAGGTGCCCACTCCGGCCTATGTCCAGGACGTCGACTGGATCGCCGAGCGAGCCTGGCTGCTGCTTCGGATGGGCGAGGCCGACGGCGCCCGCGCGCTGGTCCAGTCGGTCGATGTGGACCGCTTCACGCCGCGCATGTTCACCGTCGCCGCCCAGACCGCGCTCGCCACCGCCGACCCGGCCGCCTTGTGCCCGCTGGTCGAGCCCGGAAAGGCGATCAGCGACGAGCCGATCTGGCCTCTCGCCGACGCGATGTGCGCGGCCCTCCAGGGCGATTCCGCCCGGGCGAGTCAGTTGATCGACGAAGCCCGCGGCCGCAGCGGGGCGGGCGGGATCGACGTGCTTCTCGCCGAGAAGGTGGTCGGCGCCGGCCTCAACACTCGGCGGGCGGTCGCCATTCAGTGGGAGGGTGTCGATTCGCTCAACAGCTGGCGTTTCGGCCTGGCCAGCGCCACCGGCCTCGAAATCCCGGACCGGCTGATCGACGGCACCGGGCTCCAGGTCCGCGCCTGGGAAGCGCGGGCGCCGATGGTCCCGCTCGAGAAAAGGCTGCATGCGGCCCAGGCGGCCGCAGCGCTCGGGGTGTTCTCCAACGCTTCGCTGGTCGAGATGTACAGCCTGATCGGCGATCAGACCGATCCCTCCGAGATCGAGGATAGCGTCGCCGGCAAGCTTCGCCGTGCCTATATCGCCGGCAAGGTCAACGACCGGATCGCGGCGATGGGCCGCCTGTGGGACGAGCCCAAGGATCCGATCGGCCGCTACGCGAGCTCGATCCTGACTGCGGCGGCAGCGGCGCGAATCCCTCCGTCCGTCAATTACCGCGATCGCGCCGGCGATCTGATCGCGTCGATGCTCACCGCCGGTTTCGACCGCCAGGCGATGCGGTGGGGGCCGGTAGTGGATTCGATGGGCGATGACGGCGATCGCGCCTGGGCCCTGCTGGCCGTCGCATCGCCCCGCGCCTCGGTCGATCTCAGCCCGAGCCGGGTGCAGGCCTTCGTCAAAAGGGCCGAGGGGCAGAGAGGCAGGATGCTCGTCGCGGCGCTCGCCGGCCTCGGGCGATTCAACGATCCGGCATCGCTCGGAGTCGATCCTGTGCGCCGGACGCGGTGGAGCGCGATGCTTGCCGCAGCGGCGCATAATGGCGAGCCGGGCACGGTGGCTCTGCTCGCGGCGGTCGGGATGCAGACCGGCGGCTGGGCCGGGGTTCCGCCCGAGCATCTCTATCAGATCGTGTCGGCGCTTCGCCAGGTCGGGCTCGAATATGAGGCAAGGATGATCGCCGCCGAAGCGATGAGCCGGATGTGACTGCTTCCGGCGAAGACCGGCAGCTCATTACCGCCTTCCTCGAGATGATGGCCGCGGAGGCCGGCGCCGCTGCCAACACCTTGCTCGCCTACGAGCGCGATCTGCGCGGAGCGTCCGAGCATCTCGGGGGGCAATTGTCCGAAGCTTCCGCCGACGCGCTCAAGACCCTGGCCGACGCCTGGGCGCCGCTCAAGCGCGCGACTGTGGCGCGCAAGGCGGCTGCGCTCCGCCGATTCTTCGGATTCCTTCAGGACGAAGGCCTTCGCGCGGACGATCCTTCGCCCGCCTTGCCCCGTCCCTCGGGCGGAAGGCCGCTGCCCAAGATACTCGATCACCGCGCGGTCGACGCCCTCTTCATTGAGATCGACCGCCGCAAGCGAGACGCGCCCGGGGCCCCGGCGCTGCGGATCGCCGCCCTGGTGGAACTGCTCTACGGCTCGGGGCTTCGCGCAACCGAGCTCGTCTCCCTCCCGCGCCACGCGCTGCGGCCCGACCAACCCTTCGTCATCCTGCGCGGCAAGGGCGGCAAGGAGAGGCTGGTGCCCATCTCCGACCGGGCACGCGCCGCGGTGGCCGATTGGACCGCGCTCGTCCCGCGAGACGCCCTCTGGCTGTTCCCCTCGGGAAAGAAGCATCTGACCAGGGTCAGGCTCTATCAATTGATCCGCGAGCTCGCCGGAGCCGCCGGTATTCCGCCGGAGCGGATCAGCCCGCACGTGCTGCGCCACGCCTTCGCGACTCACCTGCTGGAAGGCGGCGCCGATCTGCGCGCCCTCCAGCTGCTGCTCGGTCATGCCGACATCGCCACCACCCAGATCTACACCCATGTCGATAGCCGCCGGCTGATCGACCTGGTCAACAGCCGCCACCCGCTCGCGGATGCTCAACGCGTTGACGCGCGGGCCAAGCCCGCTTAACCCCCGCGCCGCCCATGCCAACCTTCCTCGACTTCGAAAAATCCATCGCAGAGCTGCAGACTCGCATCGAGGAGCTGCGCGAAACCGCGGAAGGCTCCGACCTCAATATCGGCGCCGAGATCGAAAGACTGGAGGCGAAGTCGGATCGTCTGTTGCGCGATACCTATGCGCGGTTGACGCCCTGGCAGAAGACCCAGGTCGCCCGCCATCCGGACCGGCCGCACTTCAAGGATTATCTCGCCGCCCTGGTCGAGGATTTCGTGCCGCTCGCGGGCGACCGCAATTTCGGCGAGGATCGTGCGATCGTCGGGGGGCTTGGGCGAATCGCCGGACGCAAGGTGGTCGTGATCGGGCACGAGAAAGGCGACGACACCGCAAGCCGGCTTCGTCACAATTTCGGAATGGCCAAGCCGGAGGGCTATCGCAAGGCGATCCGCCTGATGCAGCTTGCGGACCGATTCGGACTTCCGGTCGTGACCCTGGTCGATACCTCGGGAGCTTTTCCCGGAGTCCAGGCCGAAGAACGCGGCCAGGCGGAGGCGATCGCCCGATCGACCGAGCAATGCCTTGCCCTCGGGGTGCCGCTGGTTACCGCGGTGGTCGGGGAGGGG
Source organism: Alphaproteobacteria bacterium (assembly GCA_028293055.1). GTDB lineage: Bacteria > Pseudomonadota > Alphaproteobacteria > Sphingomonadales > Sphingomonadaceae > Allosphingosinicella. Next base: position 431 of record JAQGLD010000408.1, on the reverse strand, counting down.
GGCTCGGGCGGCGCGATCGCGCTTGCCGCCGCCAACCGAGTGCTCATGCTCGAACATTCTGTCTATTCGGTGATCTCGCCCGAGGGCTGTGCGTCGATTCTCTGGCGAACCTCCGAAAAAGCGGCCGACGCCGCCGAAGCCATGAAGGTTACCGCTCAGGACCTCAAGCAGCTCGGAGTGATCGACCGGATCGTCGCCGAGCCGCTCGGTGGGGCCCATCGCGCACCGGCCGAGGCGATGACCGACCTAGGCCGTGCGATCGAGGAGGAACTGGCGGAGCTCTCGCGATACTCGCCCGCGCAATTGCGCCAGGAGCGGCGCGCGAAATATCTGGCGATCGGCTGAACGCAAAAAAGGGCGGCAAACCGAAGTTCGCCACCCGTTTAAGCTTGGATCGCTTCAGTCTCAGCCCATCGCGGTCGAGACGTTCG
>JAQGLD010000356.1 GCA_028293055.1 Alphaproteobacteria bacterium | reverse complement strand
CCGCAGAATTGATCCGGCTCTCGGGCGACAGGGAAGGTCAGCGCGTGCTCGACCTGATTCCGGGCGACGGTTACTGGACCCGGATCTTCAGCAGCATCGTCGGCCCGCGCGGCAAGGTCTATGCGGTCTGGCCCGAGCTCTACGCCAAGCTTGCAATGGGCAATGTCGCGACCCTGCGCGGCCTCTCCGCCTCGCCGGAACATGCCAATGTCGTCACCCTGGTCCAGCCTGGCAACGCGCTCACCGCGCCGGAGCCGCTCGACCTGGTCTGGACCTCGCAAAACTATCACGATTATGCCGACACGTTCATGGGCAGTCCCGGCCCCGAGGCGCTGGCCCGCGCCGCCTACAAGGTGCTCAAGCCGGGCGGAATCTTCATGGTGATCGATCATCAGGCGGCGCCCGGCCGCGGCATGGCCGACACCGAGGCGCTGCATCGCATCGACCCGCAGATCGTGCTCCGCCAGGCGCGCGCCGTCGGATTCCAGCTGGCCGGCTCCAGCAAGGTCCTGATCAATCCCCAGGATCCGCTCTCGATCAAGGTGTTCGATCCCAGGGTGCGTGGCCATACCAGCCAGTTCGCCTTCAAGTTCCGCAAGCCGTTGCGGTAGGGGCGAGAGCAAGCCGGCCTGCCCGGGTCAGTGCTTTCCCTTCGCCAGGGGCCGGAGCGCGCCGGCAATGACGATTCGGGCGGCGTCGCGGCCGATCTTCTCGCCGGCTTCGTTGGAAAAGCGATAATGGACTCCGCCGAGGGTGCGCGAGAGCGAGACCTGGCGGACCCATTCGTCCCAGCTCGGCAGGACGAGATCGACCGATGAAGGCGCGACCAGAGACGCGACACGCACTCCGGCCGAGGCGGGGAGGCCGCTTTCGCTCTTCATCACTTCGGCTATCACCGCGGCGACGGTGCAATGGCCGCACGGATATTCCGGGAAATTGGGCGTGGCGAGCAGCGCAGTCCAGTTCGGGTCGGGCTGGGTGGCCGGATTGCCGTCGGCATCGCCGTTGCGGATGGCAGTGATCGGCCGCCAGAAATTGTAGTGGAGCTTGGCCAGGATCATCTGCTGGACGGCGTCGTCATAGGCCATCTGGTAGAGCGCAAGCAGCCGCGCATTGTCGATCTGGCGGCGGCCCGGGGCGTCGGTGGCGAGGCGCACCGTGGCGGTCACATCGAAGGCCTGGCGATAGCGGGCGATCAAGGTCTGCACCGCCGTACGCTCGGCGCTCGTCCTGCCCCCGAGCCGCCTTACCTCCTCATAATCGCGGGCCCAGATCGCGCTGCCCAGTGCCGGAGGCGGCGGCGGCCGAAGCGCCTCGGCGCTCGCCACCACCCAGGGCCTGAACGCGATCCAGTAGGAATCGAGCGCCGGCAGCGACGCTCCAATCCATTCGCCCGGGCTGGTGCGCGGCCGGTAGGACGGCTGGGCGACGGCCGGATCGATCCCGCCGACGGCGAGCGCTGCAGCGGCCGCCTTCTCGCCGATCTCGAGTCCCGCCTCGCGGGCGGGGCCGTCCGGGATCTGGGACATTGCGAGCGCGTAGCTCTCATCGAGCGGAGCCTTGTTGGCCGGGTAGGCGGCGGCCAGGACTCGATAGCCGGCGGTTGCGGCGGCCGCGTCCTGCGACGCCTTCGGATCCGCCGCCGGAATGTGCAGGTAGGAATCGTAACGCCGGTCGATCGCGTTGACCGCCTCGAACATGGCGATCGCCGCGCGGCTTGCGGCGCGGTCCATGTCGGGAGCACGCGGCCCGGGCAAGGCTTGCGACGCATTGTAATACCGGCTGGCGAGCACCCACCAGTCGGTGACGGTGTCGGCCGGGGCCGGCGAGGCCCAGGCCAGAACGGCCAGTGCGGGGCACATCATGATCAGGCGCATGTCTCTCTCCCAGGTTGCGCCTGCTAGCGTGACACTGTAGTATATCAGTGCAACAGCCGGAGCATGATATTGCGGCTCAAAGACATGATCGAGCGTTGCTTCGGGCGAGCCCGGCGCGGCGAGTGCGCGACCTGCGACCATCGCGAGCGCTGCGCAGTCGCCCGATGGCAGCACGGCTTCGCCTTTGCCGGCGCCGCGGCGCCCGCGGCAAGGCCCGAGTCGCCGCCCACCCGGCCGGCACCGTTCCTCGCCTTTCTCGGCGAGATGGCGGGCGCCGTCCGGCGCGGCCTGGCCGACCGCACTCCGCCGCTTCGTAGCGAGATCGAGGCGAGGCTCGAGGCGCTGCTGCCCGATGGCGATGTCGGCATCGACCGGGTCGCCAGGGAGATGGGGCTCAGCCGCCAGACCCTCTACCGGCGGCTCAAGGCCGAAGGCGCGACCTACGAACAGGTGCTCGATGGCCTTCGCCACCGGCTCGCTTTGCGCTTCATAAAGCGCGACGGGATCAGCGCGAAGGAAGCCGCCTACCGGCTGGGTTTCTCCGAACCGGCCGCTTTCTCACGGGCGTTCAAGCGCTGGACCGGCTCCAGCCCGAGCGCGCTGCGCGGGACGGAATGAATGCCGTCAGCCCAGACCGTCATTCCCGCGAAAGCGGGAATCCCGCTTCTCGATCCTTCCATTTCGCCCAGCCCTTCCGAAGAGCTGGATTCC
>JAQGLD010000279.1 GCA_028293055.1 Alphaproteobacteria bacterium | reverse complement strand
GCAAGGACGCGAAGATAACGACCAGCAGCATCGGAACGCTGGCGATCAACGAGAACAAGGCGACGAGGCGGACATGGAGCCGGCCCCTGCCCCCGATCGGCGAGGCCGCGGCGCGCTTCATCGCGATGCGGCGCGCCATCAGGACCATCAGCGCCATGGCCGGCACGAGGGTCGCGACCAGCAGCATGGCGACCGTCTGAGGCCTCAGCGGCGCCTGCGCCAGGTCGGCATTGGCGATCACGAAATAGCTGGCGACGATGACTCCCGCCAAGGTCAGGGCAGCGAGGATCTCGAGCGCCGGCGCGAGCCGGCTTCGGCGCAACACTACCACCAGCTTGCGGCGCCAGCGGGATTTACCTTCGTGGGGGATGGGCGCCAGGGCGTTCACGCGACCCGGCTAGCACAACGCTGTGGCAAAAAGAACACAGTGTTTTGTGACAAATGCCGAGAGCGGGACAAGTCGGGTGCGGGAGGCGGTCAGGCTGCCGCCTTCGACAGCCATGGCGCGTAGAAATCGTAGAGCATCGCCTGCGCCTTGTTGGGATCGGCTTCCTTGTTGAAAGCGTTGCGGAACTCGGCCGACCCGTGCAGCCCCTTCGTGTACCAGCCGATATGCTTGCGCGCGACATTGCAGCCGACCTCGGTCCCATAATGTTCGAGCATCGACTTATATTGCTCTCGAATCAAAGCATATTGATCGTCGAGGCTGGGGTCCGGGAGGCGTTCGCCCCGGCTCAGCAAATGCATCACCTGGCCCAGCAGCCACGGCCGGCCATAAGCGCCACGGCCGATCATCACGCCGTCCGCGCCCGACTGCTCCAGCGCGGCGACCGCATCGTCCACCGAGCAGATGTCGCCATTGACGATCACGGGCAGCGTCACCGCCTGCTTGACCCGGCGGACGAAGCGCCAATCGGCCTCGCCCTTGTACATCTGGCAGCGGGTCCGGCCGTGGACGGTGATCAGTTGGATTCCCAGGTCCTCGGCGATGCGGGCGAGTTCCGGCGCGTTGAGGCTGGCATGGTCCCAGCCCATGCGCATCTTCAGGGTGACCGGCACCTTTACAGCTTTGACTGTAGAATCAATGATTTGGGATGCGAGCTTAAGGTCGCGCATCAGTGCGGACCCGGCATCGCCATTGACCACTTTCTTGACCGGGCAGCCCATGTTGATGTCGATGATCGCTGCGCCGCGATCCTCGTTGAGCTTCGCGGCCTCGGCCATCTCGGCCGGCGCGCAGCCGGCAAGCTGCATCGACACCGGGTCCTCGATCGGATCCCAGGCCGCCTTCTGCAGCGACTGTCGGGTCTCGCGGATCATCGCCTGGCTCGCGATCATCTCGGTGACGGTGAGTCCGGCACCGTAGCGCTTGACGATGCGGCGAAACGGTCGGTCCGTGACGCCGGTCATCGGCGCCAGGATAACCGGCGATTCGATCCGGACGGGACCGATGGCGATGGGCTTCAGCGTCTGCATGGGAGCGGGTCAGATAAGGGCAAAGACGCTGGCGGGCAAGATCGCGCTCCGCTAGGCATCGGCCCGATGGCGTCGCGCGGCAGAACCTTGGCCCTGGTGGTGGCGGCCGGAAGCGGCAGCCGGGCCGGCGGCTTCGTGCCCAAGCAATATCGGCACCTCGCCGGCAAGAGCCTGCTTGCTCATGCGATCGAGCATCTCAGCCACCCCGCAATCGATGCGATCCAGGTCGTGATCGGCGCCGGACAGGAGGCGCTCTACGCCAAGGCGATCGGCGCCCTCCCCCTCCTCCCCCCGGTGCCGGGGGGGAGCGAACGGCGTCACTCCGTCGCTCGCGGTCTCGAGGCCATAGAGGCATCGGGCGGCGCCGATCGCATTCTCATCCATAACGCCGCCCGCCCCTTCCTGCCGGCCGCGGTGATCGATCGCCTGCTCGACGCGCTCGCCAGCCATGGCGGCGCGGTACCCGTGCTCCCGGTGGTCGATACGCTCGCCGAGGGCGGCGCGAAGCTGGGGGATGTCGTGCGGCGAGCGGGCCGAGTCTCGGTACAGACCCCGCAGGCCTTCGATTTCCGGGCGATCCTTGCCGCCCATCGCGCCTGGCCAGGCGGGGACGCCACTGACGACGCCCAGATCGGCCGCGCCGCCGGGATTGAGATCGCGACCGTCGCCGGCGACCGGAGGCTCGACAAGATCACCCACGAGGAGGATTTCGCCCGCGCCGAACGCGTGCTGGCGGCGCAGTTGATCAGCCGCACCGGCTTCGGCTTCGACGTTCACGCCTTCGGCGAAGGCGATTCGCTCTGGATGGGCGGTATCGAGATCGCCCACAGCCGCGGCCTCAAAGGGCATAGCGACGCCGATGTCCTCCTCCACGCCGTCACCGACGCCTTGCTCGGCGCGATCGGCGAAGGCGATATAGGGGAGCATTTTCCGCCTTCGGACCCGCAATGGCGGGGCGCTGCATCGTCCCGGTTCGTCACCCATGCGGCAGGGCTCGTCCGAGGCCGCGGCGGTATCATCGACCATGTCGACGCCACGATCATCTGCGAGTCGCCGAAAATCGGCCCGCACCGTCTCGCGATGCGACAGTCGATCGCCGGCCTGTTGCGGCTTCCTCTGGACAGAATTAGCGTCAAGGCTACCACGACCGAGCGCCTCGGCTTCACCGGACGCGGGGAAGGCATCGCCGCCCAGGCCGTCGCGACGGTGCGCCTTCCGGAGGATTTATGACCGATCATCGCGACTATTGCCTGCCCGACGAATTGGTGGAGGCAGCGCGCAACGTGATCGAGGCCAATCGCTCGGCCGGGCTTCGAATCGCGGTCGCCGAAAGCTGCACGGGCGGCCTGGTCAGCGCGGCGCTGACCGAGATTGCGGGTTCATCGGACGTGTTCGAGGCCGGATTCGTCACTTATGCCGACGAGGCGAAGACCGCGATGCTCGATATTCCCGAAGAGGTCGTCGCAACGTTCGGCGCGGTCTCGATCGCCGTTGCCTGGGGCATGGCGCAGGGCGTGCTGGCGCGGACGCCCGCCGATGTGGCGGTGGCGATCACCGGAATCGCCGGACCTGGTGGCGGCAGCCTTCGCAAGCCGGTCGGCACCGTCCTGTTCGCCCGCGCCCGGCGCGGTGCAGATCCGAAGGAGATCGTCGCCGACACGCATCAGTTCGGCGACCTCGGACGTGGCGGGATCCGGCTTCAGGCGGCGCTTTGCGCGCTCGACCTGCTGATGCCGGAGCCTGCCGCAGCCGCCGGAGAGCCGGCCGGTGCGTAAAGCTCGTGCGCGCGTTCCTCGAACGCGTGGATCATCCGGCGAAGCGCACGATCGAACATCTGACCGGCAAGCGTCTCGAAGATCCGGGACTTGAAGGCAAAGTCGACACAGAAATCGAGGTCGGTGCCGCCCTTGCCGTCGGGCCTGAACTTCCAGCTGTTGTGAAGATATTTGAGCGGACCGTCGATATAATCGGTGAGGATGCTCAGCGGCCGCTGTTTCTCGACCCGCGAGGTGAAGGTCTCCTTGAGCGCTCCGAAGCCGACGACGAGGTCGGCGACCATCAAGGTCGGGCTGTCGGACCGCACCCGCACGGCCGCAACCCAAGGCAGGAATTCGCGATAGCCGCTGACATCGGCGACGAGGTCGAATAACTGCTCCGGCGAATAAGGCAGGTTCCTGGTCTCGGTATGACGCGGCATTAAAGCGACCCTTGTGAGGGGCCGGCGTTTGCGCTTCCCTCTTTTTCCCTCGTCCCGGCGAAGGCCGGGACCTCGTGACCAGACGTCACGGACCTACCCCACGAGACCCCGGCTGCCGCCGGGGTGACGATCTGGAGCGCCGACCTGACGTGTTGCCATCAGCTTCGCCTCCCGCGCTGCCTTCATCTTCGCGAAATCGTCGCCGGCATGATAGCTCGACCGGGTCAGCGGGCTCGCAGCGACGAGCAGGAAGCCCTTGGCGCGGGCAATCGCTCCATAAGCGGAGAAAGCGGCCGGGGTGACGAACTCCTCGACCGTGGCGTGGCGCGGGGTCGGCTGGAGATATTGGCCCATGGTCAGGAAATCGACCTCGGCCGAGCGCATGTCGTCCATCACCTGGTGGACCTCGAGCCTTTGCTCGCCGAGGCCGACCATCACTCCGGACTTGGTGAAGATGGTCGGGTCCTGGCGCTTGACGCTCTCGAGCAGGCGGAGCGAAGCGTAATAGCGGGCTCCGGGCCGGATCGTCGGATAGAGCCGCGGCACCGTCTCGAGATTGTGGTTGTACACGTCGGGCCGGGCCTCGACGATCGCGGCGACCGCGGCCTCCGGCTTGTTGCGGAAGTCCGGGGTCAGGATCTCGATCGTGGTCGAGGGCGTGTTGCGGCGGAGCGCCTCGATCACCTTGATGAACTGGCGGGCGCCGCCGTCGGGAAGATCGTCGCGGTCCACCGAGGTGATCACTATATGGGTCAGGCCGAGCTCGGCGGCCGCGGTCGCGACATGCTCGGGCTCGAGCGGATCGACCGCGCGCGGCATTCCGGTCTTGACGTTGCAAAAGGCGCAGGCCCGCGTGCAGGTATCGCCGAGGATCATCACCGTGGCGTGCTTCTTTGTCCAGCACTCGCCGATGTTCGGGCAGGCCGCCTCCTCGCACACCGTGGCGAGGTTGAGGCTGCGCATCAGCTTGCGGGTTTCGGCAAAGCCGACGCTGGTCGGAGCCTTGACCCGGATCCAGTCCGGCTTGCGTTGCCGGGGCACGGCGATCGGGGCGGCGGCGGTTTCGCTCATTCCGGCCAGATAGCGATCCGCGGCCCGTCTTGCCACCCCTCCCCGCGCACCGTAACGCCCGCGCCATGGCAGGACTCGACGAACTTCTCGGCGGCTATCGCCGCTTCCGCGAGATCGGCTGGTCGCGCGAGCGCGATCGCTGGTCCGATCTGGCCGAGGGGCAGAACCCCGAAGTGATGGTGATCGCCTGCTCGGACAGCCGGGTCGATCCGGCGACGATCTTCGATTCGAAGCCCGGCGAGATGTTCGTCGTCCGCAACGTCGCCGCATTGGTTCCGCCCTACCAGCCGGACGCCAATTATCACGGAGTCTCGGCTGCCCTCGAATTCGCGGTCACCCAGCTTCAGCTTCGCGAGATCGTGGTGATGGGCCACGGTTTCTGCGGCGGCTGCGACGCCGCTCTCACCCGGCGCTTCGACGACGCCCGCGACGGCGAAGGCCATTTCATAGCGCACTGGATCGATTTGCTCGACGATGCCCGCGACGCGGTGCTTGCGCGGCACGAGACGCTCGATCGCGGCGCCTTCCGCGACATGGAGATGGAAGGCGTGCTGGCCTCGCTTCGCAATCTGCGCACCTTTCCCTGGGTCCGCGATCGCGAGGAGGCCGGAACGCTCAGGCTCCACGGCGCCTATTTCTCGATCAGCGACGGCATCCTGCATCTCTGCGACGAGGCAAGCGGCCGCTTCGCGGCGGCGTGAGGGGTCAGCGCGGCGGCGGTACCCGCCGGGCGGTGAGGATGTGCACTCGCGGGGAGAGCATCTGGCCACGCATCACCCCTTCCCCCTCGGTCGGCGACGTGGGCGCTCCGAGGATGGTCCGGACCACGTCCATGCCCTCGATCACCCGCCCGAACACCGCATAGCCGCCGCCGTCGCCGGCCGATCCCGGACCCGCGTCGAGATACAGCTGGTCGCCGATCATGATCGTAAAATCTCCGCGCGCGGTGCCGAGCGCGAATCGAGGCGCGGAAAGTGCGCCGTCGACATGGCTGAGGCCGGTCTGGCTGGTCGGCTCGTGGGCGATCGGGGGGAATAGCTTGCTGGAGTCGCGCACCCCGCCCTGGATCAGTCCGGCATTGGCCGCGGTGTGCATCGCGCGATAGAATTCGGCGCCGTCGAGCCGCCTTGTGTCGACATAATGGAGGAAGTTGGCGGCGGTGATCGGCGCCCGCTCGACCTCGATCGCGGCCACGATGTCGCCTGCATTGGTGTGGATTCGCACCGCCACGGTCCGCGGCGCCGCGGCAGGCGCAGGAACCGGAGTCGCGGTGGGCGCCTGCGCAGCCGCAGGGGCGCCAAGGCAGATGAGCATGAGCAGCAGCATTTTATGGATCATTTCACGGCCTCCAGTCCGGCAACGCTGCGCCGCGAGCCATAAGCGAAATAGATGAGCAGCCCGACGACATGCGCAGCCAGGAAATAAAGCTGGGTTCGCTGCGGCAGGCTATAGAAGAGGTAGAGGCAGCCCAGGATGCCGGCCGGGCCGATCACCCAGGCGAGCGGAGTCCTGAACCGACGTTCGACTGCTGGCGCCCGACGCCGCATGATCAGCATGCAGACGCTGACCGCGATGAACGCGGTCAGCGTCCCCGCATTGGCGAGGGCAGCGAGCTCCGACAGCGGCACCAGCCCGGCCAGCACGCCGACGATCACCGCCGTGAACAGGGTGATCCGAACCGGAGTGCCGCGTTTCGAAACTCGCGCGAGGCCCGCCGGGATCAGTCCGTCACGCGCCATCACGAAGAAGATCCGGCTCTGGCCGTAGAAAAAGGCGAGGATAACGGTCGGCAGAGCAACCACTGCGGACACGGCGAGATAGCGAGCCGCCCAGGGTTGGCCCACCTCGCGCAGGATCAGGGCCAGCGGCTCCGGGCTATTGGCGAAGCGGGTGAAGCTGAGCGCCCCGATCGCGGTCCCTGCCACCGCCATGTAGATGATCACGCAGGCGACCATCGACCCGACGATTCCGATTTTCAGGTCGCGGCCCGGATTGCGAGTTTCCTCGGCGGCGGTCGCGATCGCATCGAATCCATAGAAAGCGAAGAAGATGATGGCCGCAGCCGCCATGACGCCGACCTCAGCCCCCGGGGGCCCGCTCTTCGGGAAGCCGTACGGCATGAACGGATGGAAATTGGCAGCATCGAAATAGGGCAAGGCGACCACCACGAAGACGATCAGGGCGACGATCTTGACCAGCACCAGGATCGCATTGACGGTGGCGCTTTCGCGGGTTCCGTAGATGAGCAGGGCGGCGACCACGCCAATGATGAAGATGGCCGGAAAATTGAGAATGCCGCCGAGTTCCGGCCCCTGGGCCAGGGCCATCGGATAGCCGAGCCAGTCGTGGAGCAGAGGCGCCGCATATCCCGACCATCCGACCGCGACCGCGCTCACCACCAGCGAATATTCGAGGATCAGGCTCCAGCCGACGATCCAGGCGAGCAACTCGCCGATCACCACATAAGTGTAGGTGTAGGCGCTTCCCGAGGCCGGGATCATCGTCGCCATCTCGGCATAAGCGAGCGCCGCGCAAGCGCAGATAAGCCCAGCTATGGCAAAGGACAGGATCACCGCCGGTCCCGCTTTCGCGGCACCGACTCCGGTCAGCGTCAGAATTCCGGTACCGACGATCGCGCCGACTCCGAGAGCGATCAGGTGCGGCCAGCCGAGGCTCCGGGTCAGCCGATGCTCGGGCGCCATATCCTCGTCGGCGATCACTATCTTGCGCGCGAGCAGATTCATCCGGCTTTCCCCTCCCAGTCCGACGCCACCCGACCAGAAGCCGCCCCGCTTGGCAAGCCGGTCAGGGGACGCTCGCGCCGACGACATTGCCCGGCGGCGCGTAACGGCAGACCAGATAATCCCATTGCCTGCTGGAGTAGAGCGAGCAGCCGACCCGGTTCGTGCCGCGCCAGATCATCTGGGTATAATGGGCCACGTCACTCCAGTGCCCGCTGGTGCTGACCTCCTCGGGAAAGCGTCCCGGCGCGAACAGCCTCTTCTCCTCGATCCAGCTGCCGACCATTTCCTCGAGGCTGAACGCGCCTTTCGTCCCCATCCACAGATTCTCGCCTTGCCCCGGACGGCTGCCCGGCTCCGAATGGGCGAGCTTCGGCTTTGCGGCGAGCACGGGGCCGTAGGCCGCCGCAGCTGCGGCGAGCCCGGCGTCCCAGCTCAGCGGGGCCGCGCCCGTCGTAGCTCGCTCGCGATCGTGCATCGCCAGGACTCGCTCTTCGAAGCGTGACAGATCCTGCGCGGTCGGAAGCTGAGGGCGCCGCTCTTGAATCATCCGGCCCTCCGACCAGGGCGGACGGCTGGAGCAACCGGCCAGCCCGAAAGCGATGATGAAGGGCAGCAGCAAGCGCTTCATGCGGAACCTCCGGGTTCGAAACACGCCACGGGCGCCAGGGCTCCCTGCCCATTGCGCCGAGGGGCGGCCGGTGCGACAAGGCCGCCGTGTCTCGTGGGATGTGCCGCCTCCAGTCTCTGACCTCCGGCCTGCTGCTGCTCGCGGTTGGGTGCACCGCGCAAGTCTATCATCCGACCAAGAGCGCCTCGGAGATGCAGGCCGACATCAAGCTTTGCACGAGCCGGGCCAATCACGATTATTGGTTCGATCCGATCGCTGCGCTCTACCATGCCTATGACTGCCTGGAGGCAAAGGGCTACCGGCGTTCGAAGGGCGATTTCGCGAGCAAGGTCGAGCGCGCATTCGGCGAGGCGGAGAGTGCGCGCAGGGCCGAGGCCGGACCGGCGCTGCCCTGTCATGTGCCCTGCCCGCCGGGAAAGCCTCCGCCCCGTCAGTAGATATAGCCTTCACGCTCCAGGAAATCTTTCTTGCGCCGGCCTTGCTTGCCCACCGAGCGCCGCCGAACGGCCTTCGCCCTGATCTTGCGCGGCGGGGAAACGCGAAGCTCCTCGCCCGCCATGAAGGCTCGCGCCTGCGCCTGAGAGGCGGTCGCCGCGGCCGAGACATTGGCGGCGCGGCGAAGCATCTCGACCTCGCGCTCCGGCCCCCCGGACTTGAGGAAAGATGGCTGCGCCCCGGAATCGGCATCGGCGGTTCGGGTTGCGGCGTGCGCCGGGCTCGCAATATCGGCCCCGGGCGAATCCACCCTGGCGAGATCCTCGCGATCGCGCGCCATCAGCAGGATCACCCCTGCGAGCAGCAGCGAGACGATCCATCCACCCCAGCCGAAGGCGCGCGGAGTCCGCGGCGGCTGCGGCGGCTGGTATTGGGCGAGATGCATGTCCTGCTGACGGACCCATTCGCGATGGTCATATTGGGT
>JAQGLD010000268.1 GCA_028293055.1 Alphaproteobacteria bacterium | reverse complement strand
GGCCGCCTATCGAGTCGGTCGCGACGAGCCGGGCCGGCTCGAGATCGAGGCGGTCGATCGCTTCGCGCACCAGGCGCCCGAGCTGGTCGTCCTTCTGTCGAGCCCGGTCGAGCAGGCCAAGATCCCGCTCTGGGAGCAGGAGCTGTCGTGCGGCGCGGTGGCGATGAACATGCTCCACGCCGCCGCAGCTCTGGGTTTCGGCGGCGGCTGGGTCACCGGCTGGGCGGCCTATTCCGACGCGGTGCGTAATGGCCTCGGCGCACGCGACGGAGAGAAGATCGCCGGCTTCCTGTTCTTCGGAACGCCGGATTCGGAGCTCGAGGAACGGGTTCGCCCATCGCTCGACCATGTCGTCAGCGAGTGGGCGCCTGGGTAGATCCGTTCACGACGCGCTCATCGCTAGGGGCCGAGACGGGCGGGACCGTATCCCGGCCGCCCAGCCGGGTGGAACCGTTCCGACGCTGAAACGCTCTGGACCCGGGACCTTTTGAGGAGACCATCGATGAAGAAGATACTTCTCGCCCTTGTACTGAGTAGCGCCGCTACCGCACTGCCAGTCGCCGCAGGGGCGCAATCCTCATCCTATGTCGAGCAACGCTGGCAGCAGGCACAGGATCGCTATCAGCACGAGACCGAAATCTACCAGACCGAGCGCCAGCGCTACATGGCCGCGCGCGGCCGCCGCGGCGGCTATGACAGCGGCCCGCGCTACAACAACGCTCTGCCGCCGCCCACTTCCGGCTACGGCAACAACAATGGCTATGGCACCAACAACGGCTACGGCAACAACAACGGCTATGACGGCCGCGACCCCTATGCGACTGACTATGATGCGTCGCGTTACTATCGCGACGACAGCCGCTACCAGGAACGCCGCCTCGGCAGCGACGACATGGTCTATCGCGGCTCCGATGGCCGTTATTATTGCAAGCGCAGCGACGGCACGACCGGCCTGATCATCGGCGGAGTGGCCGGCGGGCTGCTCGGCAATGTGATCGATGGCGGCCGCCATCGTACCGGCGGCACGCTGATCGGCGGTGCGCTCGGTGCGCTCGCCGGCAAGTCGATCGACCAGAACAGCAGCGACGTCCGCTGCCGTTGACGATCGCCGCTTGACTGAGCCGCTGTATTAGTACAGTATATCGGCAAATGTCAGACGATCGTCCGGTCTATCTTCGCCTCCGCGATGCTATCGCGGCTTCGATTCTCGAGGGCAGGGTTCGCGATGGCGATCCCCTGCCCTCGGTTCGAAGCCTTGCCGCCGAGCATGGCGCCAACCCGCTCACCGTCGCCAAGGCCTATCAGACGTTCCAGGACGAGGGGCTGATCCTGGTCCGGCGCGGAGTCGGCATGTTCGTCGCGCCCGGCGCTTCGGAGAAATTGCTCGCGGCCGAGCGCAAGGACTTTCTCGAGCAGCGCTGGCCGGCGATCTCCGCCCAGATCCGGCGCCTCGGCCTCGACAGGAACGACCTTGTCGAGCGCACCCTCGCCTGACCCCCCCGATGACTGCCGAAAGTCCAAGATGAACGAACCCGAATCGCGGGCCGCGAAGCGCGGCTGGTTCGCCGAGCTGAGAGGCTGGCTCTTCCTCGCCCTCGGAGTCTTCGCCTTCCAGGGGCTCGCGGCGAAGCCTTTCTACATACCCTCCGAGTCGATGATGCCGGCTTTGCTCAAGGGCGATCGGCTGGTGGTCGCGAAATATCCCTATGGCTGGTCTTACGCCTCGCTCCCAATCCATCTCGTCGGATTCATGCCGGGTCGCGCGTTCGGCCGGCTGCCGGAGCGCGGCGACGTGGTCATCGTGGTTCGGCGGAGCGACGATTCCGACCTGATCAAGCGCGTGATTGGCCTTCCCGGCGATACGATCGAGGTCCGCGACGGTATCGTCTTCCTCAACGCCCGAGCGGTGCCGCGCACGCGCCGGCACGACGCGATGATCCCGATCGACGCGAACATGACCTGCGACGAGCCGCCCTTGCGCGGCCACCGGGTCGCCCTGGGCGGAAAGGGCTATTGTCGCCTGCCAATCTATCGCGAGACCCTGCCGGGCGGCGTGAGCTACGACACGATCGATCTCGGTGATCGCGATCTCGGCGAGGGCGCCTATAGCCCCGGCGACGATTTCGGGCCCGTCCGGGTGCCCGCCGGCCATCTCTTCCTGATGGGCGACAATCGCGATGATTCCGCCGACAGCCGCTTTCCCCTTTCCGAAGGCGGGCTCGGCGGCCCGGTGCCGATCGAATCGATCGGGGGGCGCGCCGAGCTGATCACCTTCTCGTTGAACGGAAGCACGCGCTGGTACGATCCGCGTACCTGGCTCGCAGCGCTGCGCGGCGACAGGGCGGGGACTTCGCTGCGGCCGGCGGGGGGGCTTGAGGCCCTCTCGGAGGCGCGGACTCCTCGTTCTTGAGCATAGTCGCACGCATCCGCTCGTCATGCTGAACTTGTTTCAGCATCCAGCTCGCCGCCTCTCGATGCGCGACCAACTGGACCTTGAAACGAGTTCAGGGTGACGGTCGATACCAGCACAATCGCCCTTTCCAACCGATGGGACGGCCAATGTGAGCGTCTTCAAGCCCCCAGCGCTGAAGTCCGCTCCCTGATCCTCCGCTCGAGGATGGTCAGCGGCATCGCCCCGTCCTTGA
>JAQGLD010000253.1 GCA_028293055.1 Alphaproteobacteria bacterium | reverse complement strand
CCGCAGATGAAGAACTCGGTCTCAGCCAACCAGTCCCAGGCCAATACGAGCGCAGGCACCGCGCCGGTCGAGCTCCGGGGTCTCGGCACATCGAGGACGCTGACCCTGGTCAATGGCAGGCGCTTCGTCGGTGACAACAATCTCAACTTCGTCCCGACCAACCTCGTCAAGCGGGTCGAGCTGGTCACCGGCGGCGCCTCCGCCGCCTGGGGCTCCGGCGCCGTCGCAGGCGTCGTCAACATCATCCTCAACGACGATCTCGAAGGCCTAGACCTCGGCATTCAGAGCGGCGTCTCCACGCGCGGCGACGGCTTTCGCTATACGGTGGATGGATCGTTCGGCACCCATTTCGCCGACGGCAAGGGTCACTTCATGATCGGCGCCGAATATGTGGACGACAAGGGGATCGGCATCTCGGGCAAGTCGGACCGGCCGTGGTTCGGCGCCGGCCTGGTGACCCTCCCCAGCGGCCAGAAGCAGCTTCAGCCCAACGTCAACGATCTCGCCGCAGCCGGCCAGCCGATCACCTATGGAGGCACGATCCTCACCGGTGTCCTCGCGGGATCGGTCTTCAATCCGGATGGAACCATCCACAAGGCGACAGCCAATGACGCAATGGGCCTCTACGGCGACAATCTGATCGTCGGCAGCCCGGTGAAGCGTCTCGGCAGCTATGCCCGCATAAGCTACGATCTCGGCAGCGCGACGGTCTGGGCGGATGTGTCTTACGGGCGCACCCACGTCGACCACCAGCCATTTCTTCCGGATCCGGCCAATGCGGTGCTCGCATTCAACGTTCTGGCAAGCAACGCCTTCCTTAATCCGCAGATCAAGCAGCAGCTTGCAGCCGCTGGTCAGACCAGCTTTCTGCTGGCGCGATTCTCACGGGACGCCTTCTTCCTGACATTCGACGCGAAGCGCTCGACGATCGAAGGCTCGCTCGGAATCGACGGCAGCCTCGGGGGCACCTGGAAATATTCGGCTTATTACACGCATGGCGAGCTCAACGCCCACCAGCGCGTGTACAACAGTTCGATCCCCGGCAATTTCGCCAAGGCGATCAATTCGGTCACGTCCGGTGGCCAAGCCGTCTGCGCTGTTAACGCGGATGCTAGCACCACGAACGACGACCCGGCCTGCGTCCCGTTCAACCCGTTCGGCGACCGCGCGCCTTCCGCCGCTGCAATCGCCTATGTGACCGGCACCCAGTCGAACAACACCAAGAACACGCTCGACTCTGCCGAAGCCAAGATCCAGGGCGATCCGTTCTCGCTATGGGCCGGTCCGATCTCGATCGCTGCCGGCGTCAACGCGCGCTGGGAAGGGCAGACCGCTTCCAACGAGGCGATCGACCGTTCTGGAGTCTTCGGAACGCCGCTTTTTCAGGCTCCGGTCCAGGGCAAGTTCAACGTCAAGGAAGGCTTCGCCGAGGCGCTCGTGCCGCTCGCGAATTCGGACGCGCTCAAGGTCGACCTGAACGGCGCCGCACGCTATTCCGACTATAGCCGCAGCGGTGGCATCTGGTCGTGGAAGCTCGGCGGCACGGCCCGGATATTCAAGGACCTGCTGTTGCGCGCAACCCGGTCCCGCGACATCCGCGCCCCAGGCCTCGGCGATCTCTTCGCGGTCAACACGCTCAACATTCGCAAGGTGGTCGACAACGCCGCCTTCAAGGTCGGCACGACGGGCTATAACAGCAATCCCAGCGCGACCGTGCTGAGCGGCGGCAATATCGACCTGGTCCCGGAGGCCGCCAAGACCTGGACCGTCGGGGGATCCTTTACGCCCTCGTTCATCCCGGGCCTCGCTCTCTCCGTCGACTATTACGACATCGAGATCGGCAATGCGATCAGCACGCCTGCGCCGGAGACTATCCTCGCGTTGTGCGCGCAGGGCGACACGGAATCATGCGCCCGCATCACGCGCGACGCGACCGGAACGATCACCACCGTGCGCGCCACCGCGAAGAACATTTCGCAGATTCGTACCAGCGGCTTCGATTTCGAGGCGGCCTATCGTCTTCCGCTTTCGCGGCTGTTCTCGAGCGCTTCGGGATCGCTCAGCTTCCGGGTCTTGGCCACGCGTGTCACCAAGCTGCAGTTCGTCACGACTCCGATCGTCACCAATCAGCTCGGCGATGTCGGCGATACGATCGCCAATGGCGGACCCAAGTGGCGCGGCAACTTCAGCGCGGTCTACCAGAACGACTGGCTCTCGCTCGACGCTCGCCTTCGCTATGTCGGCGGCGGCAAGTTCGATCACACCCAGAACATCATCAACAACGACATCAGCGCCCGCACCTATGTCGATGTCGGCGCGGAGTTCAATGTGGAGAAGAAGTTCAGCTTCTTCCTGCGGGTCAACAACCTGCTCGATCGCGATCCGCCGCTGATCACGACGACCTACAACGCGTATTACGATGTGGTCGGCCGCTACTTCAGCGCCGGAGCGCGGGTGCACTTCGAGAGCAGAAAATGGGTCCGCCGCTCCCGGGCGGCGGACCTTGCTTGCGGCGGACTCCGCCCGCGATCCGGCAATCGAGGTAGGGACATCCCGTCATGAAGCTCAAGCTCGCCATCGCCCTCATGCTGCTTCCGGTGCCGGCAATGGCCCAGGTCGCCCCCGCCGCCGACGCGCCCGGTCATACCGCGGCCGGAGTGCAGCTCACCCAGCCCAAGGGCTGGAGCGCCAATGGATCGGGCGCGGTGTCGACCTTCGTGTCGCCCGAATCGGATCTCCGAATCTCGGTGGTCGATGTCGGCGTCGCCGCCGATGCGCGCGCCGCCGCTGCCAAGGCCTGGTCGCTCTATCGCCCGGCCGGGGCGCCG
>JAQGLD010000227.1 GCA_028293055.1 Alphaproteobacteria bacterium | reverse complement strand
CTGCTCGACGGCGATGTCGTGATCTTCGCGGTCGGGGCCGGCGGGTTCATCCTCCAGAACCGCTTCGTCCAGGAGTGGGCCGAGAATTGCATGATGCAGCTGATGGTCGACGATCTCAACGACTGGTGGTCGCGGATCGAGGCGCTGGACCTGCCCTCGAGGTTCTCGGTGCAGACTCCGCGGCCGCCCGCCCTGCAGCCCTGGGGGCTTCGGGTCGCCTATCTGTTCGACCCCGCCGGAGTGCTCTGGCATGTCTCCGAGCGACGGCCCGGAGTGGAATGGGACTGACCGGGCCTCCGACCGCCCCGGTTGACACATCGCGGACATAATCCCCATGCATGGCGCGCAGCCGCCGGAGGGCGGCGGCGCCCGCCGCCGTCCTGCCGGCTTCACCGCGATCCTGGGTGCCCGTTCCTTGCGTCTGGCCGTCGATTCCCCCGTCCCGTTCAGCCGCCAACCGCTTTCCCGAGGGCGCCGTGCGACGTCGCTGGTGCTCGCGCTCGCCATCACCCTTTTGATCATCCTTGGTTTTCTCGGCCTCAACGGGGCGGTGCCGACCCGTCCGCAATTCAAGGGCGGGCCATTGATCCTCAACCTTGCCCCCGACGCCGAGAAACCGGCGGCGAAGAAGAAGGCGGTCGCCAAGGTCGCTGCGACGACGACCCCGCCGCCGCCGCAGCCGAGGCCCAAGCCGATCGTCAAGCTTCCCACTCCGCCGAGCGAGCCGCCGACCGAGATCATCAAGCTCACCCCGGAAGAGGACGACAAGTTCACCCAGTCGATGCGCCACGGACCGGTCGCGCCCGCCGCCGGCCAGCAGCAGGCGTCGAGCGCCGGGGATTCTCAGGCGGTCGGCACCGCGCCCAACGGCGAGCCGCTGTACGAGGCGCAATGGTATCGCCGGCCGACCCATGCCGAGCTCAGCGCCTATCTCCCACGGCACATGCCGGACGAGGGCTGGGGCCTGGTCGCGTGCAGGACGGTCGCCCGCTATCATGTCGAGGATTGCGTCGAGCTCGGCAGCTCGCCGCCGGGAAGCCATCTCGCCGGAGTGGTTCGCCAGGCGGCCTGGCAGTTCCTGGTGCGTCCGCCGCGGCTCGGCGGCAAGGAGCTGGTCGGCACCTGGGTACGCATCCGAATCGACTATACGCAAAAGGCGGTGGAGTAGGCGCAGGACGGAGCCACGCGCGATGCGTCTGGGCGATCCTATTTCCCGAAGGCACCTCTCAGCCCTTTCAGATTGCCAAGATGTTGACGACGAGGGCCCAGGGGACCTTAAAGCACGTCGCCGAACATGCCCCACAGCATCGCGGCCCAGGCGAGGAGGGCGACGACGAAGATCAGGGCTGCCAGCAGACGGCTGGAGAGCGGCACCTAGTTCGGCTTTCCCATGACGGTGTGCGATACTGGTTGCCGCCATTGGCGGCAATGTCCGCTTGCCGTCTTTGACGCTCCGCGCACAATTGCCGGAGTCGGAGTGAGAGCCTAAGCTGCGGATTCAGCCAGTTACGTCGTTCCCGCGAAGGCGGGAATCCAGCTTGTGATGGCGAAGTAAGAGGCGGGATTCCCGCGTCCGCGGGAATGACGATTTAGACGCGCCTACAATTCCGGGCGGGAGGCGATCTTGGGACATTCCAACCATGGCTTTTTCCTTGCAGCGAGCCTGCTCTGCGCCTTCGCGGAGGCTCGGCCCGCATTAACGCCGCCCACTGCGCGCACCATCAGCCTACCCGGCCTGCGCTATGACATCCTCCGCTCTGGCCCCACCGGCGGGGCGCATCCGGCGCGGTCCGATTCCGTGACGATCCACTATGTCGGCACCTTGCCCGACGGCCGCGTGTTCAGCACGTCAGCCCAGGATGGAGTGGGCCTCTCGATCTTTCCGGTGCGGCTGGTGATTCCCGGGTTCAGCGCTTTGGTCCAGCTGATGCGGCCGGGCGACCATTGGCGGTTCCGAATCCCCGCCTATCTCGGCTACGGCGCGGCCGGCAAGGTGTGGAGCCCGGCCGAGCCCAATCTCAAGCGCACCATCCCGCCGAACACCGACCTGATCTTCGATGTCGCTCTGGTGTCGTTCGCGCCGACTCCGCCTTAAGCTGCTGCGCTCTATCGAGGCGTTTCCCGGCGAAGGCCGGGATCCAGCGGCGAGGGCCCCCGGGTCCGGGCCCGGGCCTCCTCCGGGGAACCTGTGGTCGCATCCGTGCGAGGCGCACGGCACCGATCACCCGTCAACATCGAACGCCCTTTTCTCGTAGACCGAGACGATCGCCTTGCCGTCCCAGACATAAGCGAGGTGTCGCTCCTGCCGGCAATTCGACAGCGCTGGCGGCCTCAGCACTGCGAAGCATTCGCCTGCAGGACGACGAACGCTGCGGTACCAGATGCCCCAGGACCCGGCGTCGCGAAGCTCGCGTCCAAGCCGCTGCGAGGCGGAATAATCGTCGGGATCGTAAAGCTCCGGCCGGGTCTGCCATTCGGGCCTGATGTCGTGGAGCTCGGCGCGCAGCGACGCGGCATAGACCAGCATGTCGAGCTCGATCGGGCCCTGCGCGGTCGCTGCCAGGAAACGGGCGCGGTGGTGGCGGGTCTCGGCCACCGCGGTCTCGATCTCGGCGGCGGCATAATAGAGTCCGTAATCGCCGGCGGTGAAGCGGCTGCCCCAGGGATTGAGGTGGGTGAAGGCGGCCATGATCGCGCTGCTGCCCGGCCCCGACACCCGGTCCGCAGCCGGCACGAGCGCGAGATTGCCGGCCTCGTCGCGCAGCCGGTCGTTGGTCAGGCTCTCGACCTGCCAAACCGCCTCGAGATCGGCCGGATCCGCGACCCGCTCGAACAGGTCGATCGGCGGGAAGCGGCTGGCAACGATGCGGTAGCAGGTCGCATCGATCCGCGCGGTCGCGATCAGGACCAGCCCCGCTGCGCGTCGAGATACTGGCGGACGACGAACAGATCGGCGACATTCCCCGATGCCATGCGATCGATCGCCGCACGGCCGCCGAACGGGGGCGCGGCGTTTGGCCGCTTCACCCAGGTATCGGCGGCACCCGCCTCGGGAAGCAGGAGCTGCAGCGCCTTGTAGATACCCAGTACGTAGGAGATGCGCTCGAGCGCGTCGCGGCTCAGCGACCGCACCTTGCCCGACTTCCAGGCGTGGAGGGTCGAGCGGCTGTCCAGCCCAAGCAGCCGCATCTGCTGCTGTTCGGACAGACGCCAGGCGCCGGCAATGGCGAAGAAGGTTCGCAGGGCCGGCCCGGCAAGGGCCTCGCGATCGATCGGCTCGGCGCGTGCTGCGGTCGCCATGAATGTCTCCTTGGCCGCTATGTACAGTTTCTGAGCAAATTATCAAGTTGTGTCCGGATTGCGGACGAGCCTTACCAGCTTCCGTCCACCGCCCGCTTTTCTAGCCATTCCGCGATGCGTCGTTGCGTCGCCGGCGAAGTCGCTTCGGGGAGCGCGTCGAGCGGGAAGAAAGCGGCCTCGGCCAGCTCGACTCCGTCCGCCACTGGCTCGCCCACAGCGAGGCCGGTGAACAGGTGGATCGTGTCCCTCTTGCCCTCGGCGATGGAA
>JAQGLD010000199.1 GCA_028293055.1 Alphaproteobacteria bacterium | reverse complement strand
GGGGGACGATGGTCTCGCCGCCTGGCGCCATCCGCCGGGCTGACGGATTTCGGCGCGAGCCATGTGACGCTGAAACCGGGCGCCTGGTCGTCGCAGCGCCACTGGCATGAAGGCGAGGACGAGTTCGTCGTCTTCATCGCCGGCGAGGCCGTGCTGATCGAGGACGAAGGCGAGACGATCATGCGCCCTGGCGACATCGCCGCTTTCCCGAAGAACGTCCGCAACGGGCACCATCTCGTCAATCGCGGGACGGGGCCATGCGTCTTCGTCGCAGTCGGCCGACCCCCGATGACCGATTGCCATTATCCCGACATCGATCTTCTGATGGACGCGGCGAAGAGCAGATTCGTGCACAAGGATGGCAGCGACTACTGACCGGCTCCCGTTCGAGCTGCCGCGAAATCAGGCCTCGGCGTTGGTCTCGTATTTCTCGATCACCCAGGGCTCCTCCTGGGCCGCCGCCATCCATTCCTGCATCCACGGGTGATGGAGGATCGCCTCCATATAGGCGGCGGCGAAGCGCGGCATCGGCATTGCATGGGTGACGAACCGGGTCACGACGGGTGCGAACATTATATCGACCGCGCCGAACGTTCCGAACAGAAAGGGGTCGTTGCCGCCGTGGCGGGCGCGAGCCTGGGCCCAGAGTTCGAGGATCCGGACGACTTCGCTGCGCACTTCATCGGAGAGATGCTTCGGCGGATATTGCTTCCGAAGGTTCATCGGGCATTCGCGGCGGAGATTCTGGTAGCTCGAATGCATTTCGGCCGCCATCGATCGCGCCATCCCGCGCGCGGCCTCGTCCTCGGGCCAGTAGCGGCTCCGATCGGTGCGGTCGGCCAGCCACTCGATGATCGCAAGCGAGTCCCAGATCACCGCTTTGTCGTCCCATAGGATCGGGACCTTGCCGCCCGAAGGCGCGAACTCGTCGCCCTGGGTTCGCTTGTCCCAATCCTCGTCGAACATCGGAACGGTGATCTCCTCGAAGGGAAGGCCGGACTGCTTCACCGCGAGCCAGCCGCGCAGCGACCAGGAGGAATAGGCCTTGTTGCCGATGATGAGCTTGAGCATCTTGCCTCCGTCGCGGTCGCGGGCCACCCTCACCACAGGACAGCGCCGATTTCCACTCCCGCCGCGCAAAGAAAAGGCCGCCGCCCGGGCGGGCGACGGCCTGATCTTTCGGCGAGCGCGAGGCTCAGGCCTCGGCGGTCTCTTCGCTCTCCGCAGCGTCGGTCGGGATCTCGCCCGGCTCGGCATTGGGGTCGCGATCCTCGGTGAAGCCGGCGACGTCCTTCTCGAACATCTCGGCCATCACATCGACGCCCTTGGCCTGGAGATCGGCCTCCTCGGGCGAACGCGCGACATTGACGCGGATCGTCACCGACACTTCGGGGTGAAGCGCGATCTTCACTTCCTGGACACCGATCGCCTTGATCGGCCGGTCGAGGATGATCTGGTTCTTGGCGACCTTGTGGCCCTGCGCCTCGAGCCCCTCGGCCAGGTCACGCGCGGACACCGATCCGTAGAGCTGGCCGGTGTTCGAAGCCTGGCGGATCAGCTGGACGGTGGCGCCGCCGACCGTGCCCGCATCCTTCTGGGCCTCGGTGCGACGCTCGGCATTGGTGGCCTCGATCTTCTCGCGATTGGCCTCGAAGACCTTGCGATTGGAATCGTTGGCGCGGAGCGCCTTGCCGTTGGGAAGGAGGAAGTTGCGGGCATAGCCGTTCTTCACCTTGACCACGTCGCCGATGGCGCCGAGCTTCTCGATTCTCTCGAGCAGAATGACATCCATGTCTGCGCTCCTTATTTCACGACATAGGGAAGCAGGCCGAGATGCCGGGCGCGCTTGATGGCGATGGCGAGCTCGCGCTGCTTCTTGGCCGAAACGGCGGTGATGCGGCTCGGAACGATCTTGCCGCGCTCGGACACGAAGCCCTGGAGCAAGCGGACATCCTTGAAATCGATCGTGGGAGCATCCTTGCCCGAGAACGGGCAGCTCTTGCGGCGGCGGAAAAATGGGCGTGCCATAAGCTCTGTCCTTTCTTAGGCTTCGAATTCGGGGCGGGGGGCGCGTTCGCCACGGTCGCCGCGATCACCGCGGTCTCCACGGTCACCGCGATCGCCACGGTCACGGCCGCCGCGATCGCCACGGTCACCGCGGTCTCCACGCTCGCTGCGCTCGTTCCGGCGCATCATCGCCGACGGGCCTTCCTCGTGCGAATCGAGGCGGATGGTCATGTAGCGGATGACGTCTTCGTTGATCTGGGTCTGGCGCTCGAGCTCTGCGACGACCGGGGTCGGAGCCTCGAAATCGAGCATCACATAATGGCCCTTGCGGTTCTTCGCGATCCGGTAGGCGAGGCTGCGAAGGCCCCAGGTCTCGGTCTTGACGACCTTGCCGCCATTATCCTGGATGATGTTGGTGGCGGCTTCCGCCAGCGCGTCGACCTGGGCCTGGGCGAGGTCCTGGCGCGCGATAAACACATGCTCGTAAAGCGGCATGCTGCGTCCTTTTCTATTGGCCGATCGCTGACGCCGCCCAATGCGGACGCCCCTCCGGCTGTCGTCTCAATGCAAACCGGGGCCGGAGAGCAACACTCTCCGCCCCGGATCGCAGTCCCATAGCGGCCTGGTCGAAAAAGGCAAGCCTGGGCAATGCCCCTCAGTGGGCGAGGCCCTGCGCGATCCGCAGATGATTGCGCAAGGTCGGCAGGGTGTCCCGAGCCAGGCTCGCGGTGGCGCGATCCCCGCTACGGGCCTGCTCCTCATATTCGGCGATGTCCTTGCGGTGGTCGTCGATCATGTGCTGCACGAATTCGCGATCGAAAGCGGCGCCGCGAAGATGCTGGAGATGCGCATAGGCCTGCCGTGCGTCGGGCTTCATTCCTCCCGGAAGCGCGACATGCATCTGCCTGGCCGTTGCCTGCACCTTGACGAGGTGGCTGCCATGGTCGCTGGCGAGGGTTCGACCATAATCGCGGACTCCCCGCGATCCGGCGCGCTGCTGCGCGAGGCGGCCGAGCGTGACTTCCGAATTGTCGCCCTGGGCGGCGCCCTTGAGGAAAGCGGGGCCGGGCTTCGCGGCAACCGGAGCGGCCATCAGCGGAATGGCGAACAATGCGAGCAGTGCGACGGGTTTCATGGGTCTCTCCGATGACTGGATCTGATTTCCGCCTAAACCTGAAGCCGAAGGACAAGTTCCGGTCCGCTTGACCGTGCCCGGCCGCCTGCCTAGTCGCCCGGCAAAGCAGGAGGAGCCGGATGCGCGCGTTCATTTTCCCGGGACAGGGAAGCCAGATGGTCGGAATGGGCATGGTCCTGGCGGAGTCCAGTCCGGTCGCCCGCGCGCTGTTCGCTGAGGTCGACGATGCGCTCGACCAGAAGCTTTTCGAGCTGATGAGCGAGGGCCCGGACGAGGCGCTCCTACTGACCGAGAACGCCCAGCCGGCGATCATGGCCAATGCGATCGCGACCCTGCGTACCTTCGAGGAGATGAGCGGCCATCGCCTCTCCGACAAGGCGGACTTCGTTGCGGGCCACAGCCTCGGCGAATATACCGCGCTGTGCGCCGCCGGCGCCTTCGATGTCGCGACGACCGCGCGGCTGCTCAAGCTGCGCGGACGCTCGATGCAGGCGGCGGTGCCGGTCGGCCAGGGGGCGATGGCTGCTTTGCTCGGCGCCGATGTCGTCAAGGCGCAGGCGATCGCGCAAGCGGCCGCGCAAGGCGAGATCTGCACCGTCGCCAACGACAATGACCCGAACCAGGTGGTGATATCGGGCAATCTCGGCGCCATCGAGCGCGCGCTGGACCTGGCCGAGGAGATGGGCGCGAAGCGGGCGGTGCTGCTGCCGGTGTCGGCACCGTTTCACTGTTCCCTGATGGCGCCTGCCGCCGAGGCGATGGACAAGGCGCTTGCGCAGGTCGACATCCTCGCACCCGCGGTCCCGCTTTATGCCAATGTCACGGCAGCCCCGGTCTCCGACCCTGCCGACATAGGCCGTCTCCTCGTCGAGCAGGTCACCGGCATGGTGCGCTGGCGCGAATCGGTGCTCGCAATGTCGGCAGCCGGAGTCGATCATTTCGTCGAGTTCGGCGGCAAGGTGCTCGGCGGCATGGTCAGGCGAATCGTGCCGGGCGTGCGGATGACGAGCGTGATGTCGATCGACGATATCGAGGCGCTGGCCAAGGAGATCTGACCCCGTTCGTCATCCCCGCTGACCCGGGGATCCAGTCGGGCGGTCGGATGGCGCGGACTCAGTGTGGATCCCGCTTTCGCGGGAATGACGGATTAAGGTGGGAGACATCGCATGTTCGATCTCGGCGGAATGACCGCATTGGTGACCGGCGCTTCGGGCGGGATCGGCTCGGCGATCGCGGCTTCGCTGGCTGCCCAGGGCGCGCGAGTCGCGCTGTCCGGCACGCGCCAGGAAGCGCTCGATGCAGTCGCCGGCAAGCTTGGCGGAGACCCGGTGGTGCTGGCCGCGAACCTCTCGGACGCAGCTTCGGTCGACGCGCTCGTCCCGCGTGCGGTCGAGGCGCTCGGCAAGCTCGACATCCTCGTCAACAATGCCGGAGTCACCCGCGACAATCTGGCAATGCGGATGAAGGACGAGGAATGGTGGGACGTGATCCGGATCAACCTCGAAGCGGCATTCAGGCTGTCCCGCGCAGCGCTCAAGCCGATGATGCGCGCACGCTTCGGCCGGATCGTTTCGATCACCTCCGTGGTCGGATCGACCGGCAATCCGGGCCAGGCCAATTATGCGGCGTCGAAGGCCGGCCTGGTGGGGATGTCCAAGGCGCTCGCCCAGGAGGTCGCGACCCGCGGAATCACGGTCAATTGCGTCGCCCCGGGCTTCATCCGCTCGGCGATGACCGACGCCCTGCCCGAGGCGCAGCGCGACCATCTGCTCGGCAGGGTTCCGGCGGGCCGGCTCGGCGAGGGTGAGGATGTCGGCGCGGCAGTCGCTTACCTCGCCAGCCGCGAGGCCGGCTATGTCACCGGGCAGACGCTGCACGTAAATGGCGGAATGGCGATGTTCTGAGCCCGAGCTCGGCCGCCCGATCGAGAATCACCGCGCGGCGGATAGCGAGGCCGAGCACGATCAGCGCGCTCGCCTGTCCCACCGGCAGCAGGGCCAGGGTGGCGAGCTGGCGCGAGAATAAGGGCGCGATCCAGACCAGGGCGAGCAGGCTCTTTTCCCAGCTCAGGAAGCCGCGGCCGATCGCATCTCGGACGATGAAGGCAAGGCCGACCGCGAGCAGGACGAAGTCGTAATCGAGCACATAGGGGGTCGAAAGCAAAGCCGCGGCGCAGGCTGCTCCATTGCGCAGCGGCGGCGATGCGCGGCGGGTGAGCCACAGGGCCGAGGCGATCGCCGCAAGACTCGCGACCGCCTGGACCGAATAGCCGAGCGCGATTCCGCCGCCCCACATCCGCGCCATCGCGAAGATGCTGTGGATCTTGCCCCAACCGGGAATTCCGGATTCGATCACCACCTCGCGGGTGAGCGGCAGCGAATGAAGAAAGGCCGCCCAGACCGGCCAGCCCCAGAGCAGCAGCGTGAAGGCGACCAGCAATCCGGCCGACGCCGCGGCCGCTGCGAGTGCCCGCCAATGACCTCCGACGAGCAGCAGGGGTGGCACCAGCGGCGCGAATTGCGGCTTGTAGACAAGGCAGCCGAGCAGCAGCCCGGCGAGGATCGGCCTTCGGTCGAGCAGCAGCAGCCCGCCGCCGAGCAGGGTGGCGGTGAGGAACCCGTTCTGGCCGTGGCCGAGGCAGATGAAGGTGATCGGCGCTGCGAGCGCGAGGAGGAGAACCTGTCGCCTGGGGACGATCCGGCGGACCAGGACCAAGGCCGCCGAAAGCGTCGCGCCCTGATAGATGAAAAGGGCCCAGAGATAGGGAAGCCAGGCGAGCGCCGCCGCCAGCAGGAGGAAGGGGGGCGGATAGTGCCAGCTGACGAAGGGGACGTCGGAGCTGCCGTGCACCGCCTGCTGCACCGCATATTGCGGCCCCCAGCTCCACGCTCTGGCGCCGTCGCCGGCAAGCGCCATCCGGCCCGCCGCATAGACTCCGGCGAAATCGGTGCCGAGCGGGCGGCCCCAGCGGTCGAGCGTGCCGTGGGCGGTCGCGACGAGATAGAGGCAGGCGCACAGGCTCATCGCGCCGGAAATCAGGGCGACTGCCCGGATTCGCTGCTCGCTGACCCAACGCCCGTCGGAGAATCCCCTCCACATCCTCCCTTCATGCCGCCGCACCCGGCAACAAAAAGTTAACGACGATTCCCTTGCTCCCGCGCAGGTGCGAAACGGCATCGCTCGCCACTTGCCAGCCAGTGGTTTGTGCGGCTAGGGCAGGGTCAAAGAGAGCCTAAGGGAGAATGAAATGAGCGAGACCTCCGATCGCGTGAAGAAGATCGTCGTCGAACATCTCGGCGTGGAAGCCGAGAAGGTGACCGAAGACGCCAGCTTCATCGACGACCTGGGTGCCGACAGCCTCGACATCGTCGAGCTGGTGATGGCGTTCGAAGAGGAGTTCGGAGTGGAAATTCCGGACGACGCCGCCGAGAAGATCACGACCGTCCGGGACGCGATCGATTATATCGAGGCGAACAAGGCCTGATCCTCAGGCCCCGCCCGGTGGCGGTGGTCGAGCCATTTTCAACGGCTCCCCGTCCACGGCCGGGGAGCCGTTTTGACATCAGGGTTCGGCCGAACCCTGGGATTATTTTCGGGAGTAGCTGAATGCGCCGGGTCGTCGTCACGGGTCTTGGCATGGTGTCGCCGCTAGGCGCCGATGTCGAGACCAGCTGGAGGAACATCCTCGCTTCCAAGAGCGGCGCGGGGCGGATCACCCATTTCGATCCGGAGGACTTCGCCTGCAAGGTCGCCTGCGAGGTCAAGCCACCGGAGCATGAATATGGCTTCGACCCCAACAAGCGAGTCGACCACAAGGTCCAGCGCCAGGTCGATCCGTTCATCGTCTTCGGAATCGACGCCGCAAGCCAGGCGCTCGAGGATGCCGGGCTGACCGACATGAGCGAGGAGGAGCGCCTCCGCGCCGGTGTCTCGATCGGCTCGGGAATCGGCGGCCTGCCGGGGATCGAGAAGGAATCGATCGTCCTCCACGAGAGGGGCCCCCGCCGGGTCAGTCCGCATTTCGTCCACGGCCGCCTGATCAACCTGATCTCCGGTCAGGTCTCGATCAAATACGGACTGATGGGCCCGAACCACGCCGTCGTCACCGCCTGCTCGACCGGCGCCCATTCGATCGGCGACGCGGCGAGGATGATCGCGATCGACGATGCCGACATCATGCTCGCCGGCGGCGCGGAAGCTGCGATCTGCCCGATCGGAATCGCAGGATTTTCCCAGGCGCGCGCGCTTTCGACCCATTTCAACGACCAGCCGGAGCGGGCCAGCCGTCCCTATGACCGGGACCGCGACGGATTCGTCATGGGCGAGGGGTCCGGAGTCGTCGTGCTCGAGGAATATGAGCATGCCAAGGCGCGGGGCGCGAAAATCTATGCCGAGATGGTCGGCTACGGCATGTCCGGCGACGCCTATCATGTCACTGCGCCGCACCCCCAGGGCGCCGGCGCCTATCGCGCGATGCAGGCGGCGATGAAGCGGTCCGGCCTCGCGCTGGACGACATCGACTATATCAACGCCCACGGCACCTCGACCCCGCTCGGCGACGAGCTCGAGCTCGGCGCGGTGCGCAGGCTGTTCGGCAACGACATCGGCCACCTCTCGATGAGCTCGACCAAGTCGGCGATCGGCCACCTGCTCGGCGGCGCCGGCGCGGTCGAGGCGATCTTCTGCATCCTCGCGATGCGCGACCAGATCGTGCCGCCGACCCTCAACCTCGATAATCCGAGCGAGGGCACGGCCGGGGTCGACCTCGTCCCGAAGGTCGCCAAGCAGCGCAAGGTCAAGGCGGTGCTCAACAACAGCTTCGGCTTCGGCGGCACCAATGCCAGCCTGGTGATGAAGGCGCTCTGATCCCGTGAGGCGCAAGCTGGTCGTCCTCGGCCTGCTGGTCGCCGCCGCCCTCGGATTCTACTTCGTCCAGGGCTGGAACGGCTCGGGGCCGGCGCGCGAATCGACCAGCGTCGTCATTCCGCGCGGCGCCAGCCTGGTCTCGGCTGCGGCCACGCTGAAGCGGGCTGGGGTGATCTCCTCGACCAGCCGATTCCTGTTCCAGGCGAAGCTGTTCGGCGGCAAGCGGGCGATCTTCGCCGGCGAATATGAATTCCCGGCCCATGCCAGCTACAAGAAGATCCTGACGATGCTGCAGTCGGGCAAGACCCTGCAGCGTTTCGTCGTCATTCCGGAGGGCCTGCCCTCGGTGCTGGTTCAGGACCGGCTGGTCCAGGCGCCGGCGCTGACCGGCGAGGCGGCGCTGCCCGAGGAGGGCTCGGTGCTTCCGGACAGCTATTCCTATCAGCGCGGCGAGAAGAGGACGGCGGTGCTCGGCCGAATGCAGGCGGCGATGCGCAAGACGCTCGACCGGCTCTGGCCCGAGCGCAGCCCGGACAGCGTGGTGAGGACCAAGGCGGAGGCTTTGACCCTCGCCTCGATCGTCGAGAAGGAGACCGCAAAGCCCTCCGAGCGGCCGATGATCGCCGGGGTCTACGGCAATCGGCTGAAGGCCGGAATGCCGCTCCAGGCCGATCCGACGATCATCTACCCGATCACACGCGGCCGCCCGCTCGGCCGCCAGATCCTCAAGTCCGAGGTCGAGGCGCATAACGGCTACAACACCTATACGATGCGCGGACTCCCGGCCGGGCCGATCGCCAATCCGGGCCGGGCCTCGATCGAGGCGGTGCTCAAGCCGGCGAGGACCGATGCGCTCTATTTCGTCGCGGACGGCACCGGCGGGCATGTCTTCGCCAACACGCTCGCCGAGCATAATGCCAATGTCGTGAAATGGCGCGCGCTCCGGCGCGAGCGGGGGATCTGAAGAAATCGGCGTCCCGCCGTAGGGTGCAGGTGCCGACTCTAGCCCCTCCCCTTGATGGGGAGGGTTGGGGAGGGGTGGAATCTCCGTCCGCTCGGTGTGGGGCTCTTAGTCCAGCCCTACCCCAACCCTCCCCCATCGAGGGGGAGGAAATCGCATATGCCACGCTCGTCATGCTGAACTTGTTTCAGCATCCAGTCCTCCACTTCTCGATGCGCGACCAGCT
>JAQGLD010000168.1 GCA_028293055.1 Alphaproteobacteria bacterium | reverse complement strand
TCGGCAGCAGGCGGCCCTGGCCGACATCGTCCGGCGTGTTGTTGCCGACGGCCGGCGGGGTCCCGTAGATGCGCTGCCCCTTCACGGCTCCGCCCATCACGAAATGGTGGCTTCCCCAGCCATGATCAGAGCCGTCGTCGTTTGACTGCAGCGTTCGCCCGAAATCGGAAGCGGTGAAGCTGATCACCTGGTCGGCGACCCCCATCGTCGCGGTCGTGTCGTAAAAGGCCTTCATCGCATCCGCGACCAGCCCGATCTGCTTGGGATGTCCGGCGACGAGCGCGTCGTGCATGTCGAAGCCGCCCAGGCTGACGAAGAAGACCTGACGCCGCGCCCCGAGCGAGGACGATACGGAGATCAGACGGGCGACGATCTTGAGCTGGTCGGCGAGGCTGTTGCCGGCCGGGAACAGCGGGAAATTCGCTACCGGGGCGCCGGCCAGCGCACCGGCCACCTGGGAATAGGTGTCGAGCGCTCGCTTGCTGATCCTGGCATGCTCCGAAGCGAGCAGGTTCGAACTGCCGCCGGTGATCAGCGATCGCAACGTGCTCGCCGCCGTCGTGGAAGTGTAGAGGGTGGAGGCGTTGTTGAGCAGGGCGATCGGGCCGCCGGTGCCGATCGAATATTGCACGGCGGACTTGCCGGTCAGGTAGACGGCATTGCCGCTCGCATTGATGCAGGTGAGGGTGGCGCTGCCATTGCCGCTCTGGAAGAGGTCGCCGATCCGACCGCCCCATCCCGATGTGGCGCCCTCCGGGTTGGACGCCTGGAAATAGCTCTGCTGGTCGTTGTGGCTGAACAGCTTGGGCGGCAGCCGAACCGAATTGCCGGTATAGGCCGATTTCGAAGTCGGCTGGACCAGTGTCCCGACGTTCAGCCCGACCGCGAGCTTGCCCTGATCGAACAAGGCCTTGAGCGGACCCATGGTCGGGCCCATCGCATATTGCCGACCTCCCAGGGAATTGGCGGGGCTGAGCGCAGTCGCGGCGAGCGAGTCGCGGGCGAGGGCGATATTGGCCCGCGCCGCCTGATATTGGGCGTAGCTGGCATCGTCATAGGGCGGCAGGGTGTTGGCATAGTCGTTGCCGCCATAGAGGAAGATGCAGACCATCGCCTTATAGTCGCTGGCCGTGGCCGCGGCAGCCTCGCCGATCGCGCCGAGGCTGGTGACCAGGGGGGTCGCGACCCCCGCAAGGCCGAGCGCCGCCGATCGCCTCAGGAAAGCGCGGCGCGATTGATCGGAGGCGAAATCCATTCCGCTCACCTCTGGGTCAGAAAATCGGGAGAGGCGAGGGTCAGCAGGATGGCAATGCCGATCCGGTTGGCGAGCGCGTTGGTCGCGGTGGTGGCGACCGAGTCGACCGCGGTCCTGATCGAGCCCATTGTCGCGGTCGAGAGCTGCCCAGCTGCCAGCACGAGGTTGATCTCGTCGACCAGCGCAGCGCTGTCGCCCGCCTTGGTCAATATGTCGGTATAATCGGGCTTGGCGTCACCTGCGCCATTGGCGATCAGGGTCGACATATAGTTGATATAAGCGACGACGCTCTGCTCGTTGGTGATCTGGAATTCGGGCGCGACCAGCCCGGCCGACGCGATCGAGGTCGAGGGTGGGGAGTAACCGGGACGGAAGAAGTTGAACACAGTCGGGCTGCGGCCCATCGACTGGCCGAGCCGGGTCGACTGGCTCGACGTATCGCCGAACGCCCAGGCGTTGGACGGAGAGGCAAGCTTGAACATTCGCGCCCAGCCGGTGACTCGCATCACCGGTTCGCGAAGCTTGCCCGCAGTCGCGCTTCCGGCGGCGGCATCGCTCCTCGCCTCGTCGTCCAGCAGGACGGCCCGCAGCACCGCCTTCATGTCTCCCCGCACGCCCGCACCATTATTGGCGAAAGCGGCGGAGACGCGGCCGACATAGGCAGGCGACGGGTTGCTGGTAACGAGGCGCTGGATGAGCTGCTTCGAGACGAAGGGCGCGACATTGGGGTGGGCGAAGATCGTATCGAGCGCGCTCGTCACCGCGGCCATTCCACCGCCGCTCACCGAAGTGCCCAGGAAATTGGCGGCGCCGGTCTCGTTGATCCCGCCGTTCATCACCATCGGCTGCCGGTAGCGGTCGGGAGTCGTACTGGTGTTGCTGGCGAGGCTCAGCCCGGTGAAGACCCGGGCGAGCCCCGAGACATCCGCCGGACCATAGGTTTCGAGCGGGCCGGCGGCACCGCTCTTCACTGACCCGTCGGGGTTGAGCTGGTAGAGCCCGAGCGTGAAAAGCTGCATCAGCTCGCGCGCATAATTCTCGTCGGGCTGCGCGCCGGTCGTCGCATTCGCCTTTCGATTGCCCAGGAAGGTCAGGAACGAGCCCATCGCTGCATTGGTCGTTATCGACTGAAGCAGAGTCCGGTAATTGCCGAACGCGCCGTCCATCAGCACATCGACATAGGCGGCTGCCGCGAACTGCTTCCAGTTGAGGTTGATCCCGCCGATTCCGACAACGAGGAAATCGAGCAGAGCCATTCCGACGCGCTGGCGCAGCTGGTCCGGCTCGCTGATCATCTGCCGCCACAAGGTCGGATCGAACCCGGCCTCATTGTTGATGTTGGCGGCCGCGGCATAATTGTTGGCGACCAGCCAATCCCAGTGCGAGGTCGCGCGCGGCATTGCGAACTGGTCGTCCAGCCAGCCCGCGAAACCGCGGCTGACCACCGAGTCGATCATCGGCCGAGTGGCGCCCATCGTGGCCTGCGCCAGGAAGCGGCTCGCCTGGACTGGAGTGACCGGTGCCGCCGCGACGACCGGCGGGTCCTGCGTCGCGGTCGGGGAACTGCCCCCGCTCCCGCCGCCACAGCCGCCGAGCGCAAGCAGCGGCAGCAGGCTGACCGCGCTCGTGATCGGCAGCGCAGCGGGCTTTTCCAAAGCCTCGGGAGGCGTTGGGCCCGCAGCCGCCGACGGTGAATCGTCCAACACTGGCAAGTCCCCTTCCCGCCGGTCGCCGCGCCGCCCCCGGCGATCTTCGATGGGAATGGGCTCAGACTAGCTTCCAACTCCTTACCGGGCCAGAAGAATTCGCACTCTTTGAAATCGAAGGCGTCGAAGGGTCGCGGAGTCGCGGCATCCGGAGAAGGGCGCGAGTTCGCCCGCAAGGTGCTGCCGCCGCAGCGCCCGCGGCGGCAGGGGGCGCCATTCTATGCCCCCGCGTCCCGCCATCGGCTCACTTCGCCTGGGCAGCCGCCAGATCCGCGTCGATCTTCTTGAGCTTTTCCTCGGTCAGCGTGGGCTCGAACTGGGCGATCCCCCGCAA
>JAQGLD010000157.1 GCA_028293055.1 Alphaproteobacteria bacterium | reverse complement strand
CAGCGAGGCGGCGCGGTTGCGCTATCGCTCCGCGGGCGAGTTCTGGGCGCCGATCACGGTGCGCTCGCCTTATGGCGGCGGCATCTTCGGCGGCCAGACCCACAGCCAGAGCCCGGAAGCGATCTTCGCCCACATCACTGGCCTCAAGACGGTGATCCCGTCCAACCCCTACGACGCCAAGGGGCTGCTGATCGCAGCGATCGAAGATGATGATCCGGTGATCTTCCTGGAACCCAAAAGGCTCTACAATGGCCCGTTCGACGGGCGGCACGACCAGGCGTTGACGACCTGGGCCGACGACCCCAGCGCGGAGGTCCCCGAAGGACATTACACGGTGCCCCTGGGCAAGGCCGCGATCGTCCGCGAGGGCAGCGCCGTGACCGTCCTCGCCTATGGCACCATGGTTCATGTCGCCAAGGCGGGAATCGCGGACTCCGGTGTGGACGCCGAGCTGATCGACCTACGGTCGATCGTGCCGCTCGACATAGACACGATCGTCGAATCGGTTCGCAAGACCGGCCGGTGCATCATCCTGCACGAGGCCTCCCGTTTCGGCGGCTTCGGCGGCGAGCTCTCGGCGCTGGTGCAGGAACGCTGCTTCTATTACCTCGAGAGCAAGGTCGAACGCGTCGCCGGCTGGGATACCCCCTATCCGCACGCTTTCGAATGGGATTATTTCCCGGGCCCGGATCGCCTCGCCAAGGCGCTCGCCGCCTGCATGGAGGGCTGATCGTGCGCGCAAACGGGTTCGAATCTGCAAGTGGGACGCCGCTCTGCGGTGGCTGCAGAGGCGTCGGTCGCTGCCGGCTCGGCGTCGGCGAGCTGCAGCTCGACGGCGAGGTGACGCAGGCCCCGGTCCGGTGCAATTCGGTCTACCATGCCGGCCCGGGCGTGGCCCATGGCGGCTGGACCGCCGCCGTGTTCGACGATGTGATGGGCCGCTCGTCGATCCAGCGCGGCACCGCGACGGTCACCGCTTCCCTGAAGGTGGATTATCTCAAGCCGGTTCCGGTAGACGAACTCTTGGTGATTGAAGTGCGGGTCGAAGCCCAGGCCGGGCGCCGCTGGGAATTGTCGTCCATTATCAGGCTCGCCGCCGATGACGCGCCGCTCGCACGTGCCGAAGGGCTTTGGCTCGAGCGGCGAAAGGGCCATTTCGAGCGCCATGAGGAAGCGATGAGCGCCTATCGGGAAGGCAAGCCTGGTTAGATAGAGACGCCGGCCCTCACCAGGGAATCGAAGCTGTCGCCGAGTCCGACCATCTCGAGCACCTCCTGGCTGTGCTCGCCAAGCCCAGGCGCGGCACGATCAAGTGTGAGCGGCAGGTCCCCGAAATTCCAGAAGCCGCCGATCTGACGGATCTCGCCATAATCGCGGTGACGATAAGCCGCATGGAGACCGGCCCGCTCGTTGTCCGGCCAATCGAGAAAGGGCTCCATCTGGGCCTCGCGAACTCGTTCTGCGGGGACTTGGGCGGCATCGAGTTCGGCTTTGGCCTGCTTCGCGCTTCGCGCTGCAAACCAGGCTTCGGGATCCGCTCCCACCCGCGCGTTGAAAGCCTCCTTTTCTTCGGCTGCCAGGGCAGCGACGGCAACCATCAAATCGCGAGTCCGGTAAAGCCTGTGTTCTGGAGCGACCCCCATCTGGTCGTGATCGAGATGCTGGATTTCGGTAAGGGTGGAGTCCGGCCTCATCACCGCTTCAGCCATGGTTAGCATCGCGCCGCCGAGGAGCGAGGCAGCGACCGCCTGGCCGAGTCCGCTGCGCTCGCGCTCGATCAGGGCCAGCAGGGTCGCGAAGACGGAAGCGAGCGAAGCCAGGAAATCAACGATCCCGAAGCGCAGCCAGAGGGGCGGATTGCCCTCGCCGCCATCCTCGGTCTCCCAGCCGCAAGCCGCCTGGAAAAGCTGGTCGAAGCCCGGCCAGTCGGCACGATCGCCGAGCGGCCCGTAGGAGCTCACGTGGCAATAGACGAGCGCTGGATTCTCGGCGCCCAAGGTCGCGTAATCGACGCCCAGTTTTCGGGCGGCAGGTCGGCGGATATTGTGGTGGACGATGTCGGCCCAGCGCGCGAGCGCGGCAACCGGCTCGCGTGCAGCGGGATGACCCAGCTTCAGGGCTAGCCCTCTCTTGCCGCGCTGGATGCCGGTAAATTGGCGCTCCAAACGGCGCATCGCATCCCCGGCCGGCGGCTCGACCTTGACCACGTCCGCACCGAGATCGGCGAGCAGCATGGCGGCGAAGGGACCTGCGAGATAGGCGCCGAGGTCGAGCACCTTCAGGCCGGCGAGCGGCGGCTTGCCTGTCGGGGTTGTGGCAGGAACCACGGGCGCGGTCTGCCACCGCGCGCCGATTGCCTCCGCGGAGGACAGGGGCTGGCGCCCACCCCGAACCCGGGAAGGCGGGTCGATCGAATAAGGTACGCCGGGCTGGACCGTGCTGCCGAGCGCCGGATCCTCGACGGTCACGGCGAAGCCATTCACGCGTGCCTGGGGATCGGCATAGATTTCGCCGAACGGGGCGGCGATCTGGGCGGCGACATCATGCTCCCAGAAATGGCGGACCCAGTCGGCGGCCGGTCTTTTGGCGATGATCGCCTTGTTCGCCCCGTAATTGGGCGCGACGTGCGACGGCGGAAATAGCGCGTTCGCCGCAGCCACGGTCTCCGCGCCCATTTCTTCGAGCCCTTCCGCCATCCAGGGTGC
Organism: Alphaproteobacteria bacterium; assembly: GCA_028293055.1. Taxonomy (GTDB): domain Bacteria; phylum Pseudomonadota; class Alphaproteobacteria; order Sphingomonadales; family Sphingomonadaceae; genus Allosphingosinicella. The sequence continues at coordinate 441 of JAQGLD010000157.1, read as the reverse complement.
CTTGTCGGGTGAGTAATGGACATGAATCCATTGCCCGTCCGCTGCCTGGTGGAGCGGGATCGGAATGTCCTTCGACAGGCCCTTGGCGAAGACCGGGGAGGGGGTCTCGGCCCGGGTCCAGTGCATCGTCATCGGCACCAGGGCGGCCTGGGCGAGGCTGGTATGCGCAGCGCCGCCGATCCCGTCGCGCTGGCGGGCGATCAGCCGCGCTAGGATCGCGATCGCGGCGAGCCAGCCGGCGGTCCAGCTCGCGAACGGCATCCGGACGAAGATCGGCCCCGGCCGATGCCCCGGCTGCTCGTCGAGCAGGCCGAGCGCGGCGAGCACCAGGGTCTCGCGCGCCGGCGCCTCCGCTCTGGAATGGGCCGCCGGCCAGCCAGTGATCGCGCTTACGATCAGGGTCGGGAAACGGCGCGCGAGCGACCCATCGTCCAGCCCGAG
>JAQGLD010000150.1 GCA_028293055.1 Alphaproteobacteria bacterium | reverse complement strand
CTCAACCGGCTGGTCGGCCAGTCGATCGCACGCGCCTCCAACCTCGACCCGACCCAGCGCCTCCTCGTCCAGAAGCTTGCCGGCCTCGCCATCGTCGTCACCGCTTTCTTCGTCGGCATCGACATATTGGGCATCGACCTCACCGCGCTTGCCGTCTTTTCCGGAGCGTTCGGCCTCGCCATCGGCTTCGGCCTCCAGAAGACGTTCGGCAACCTGATCGCCGGGATCATCCTGCTGATGGACCGGTCGGTGAAGCCGGGCGATGTCATCGTGGTAGGCGACAGCTTCGGAACCATCAGCAAGATCGGCGTCCGAGCCGTGTCGATCATCACTCGCGACGGTAAGGAGCACCTGATTCCGAACGAGAATCTGATGACCCAGGAAGTCGAGAACTGGTCCTATTCGAGCCGCAACGTGCGGATCCATATCAAGGTCGGGGTCGCCTATGATTGCGACCTCGCGCTCGCGCAGAAGCTGATGGTCCAGGCGGCGACGGAATCGCAGCGGGTGCTGGAGATGCCGTCGCCGAGCGTCTGGCTGCGCGCCTTCGGGCAGAGCTCGGTCGATCACGAGATACTCGCCTGGGTGGGCGACCCGGAAGCCGGGATCGGGAGCGTCCAGTCCGACGTGCTCAACCGGTTGTGGGTGCTGTTTCGCGAGCACCGTATCGCCTTACCCTACCCGCAGCAGGACGTGCACATCAAGGAATGGCCGGGGCCTCCGCCCCCGCTTGGAGATTAAGCGGAGACGATCCGCCCGAGCTTGGCGAGCGCGCGTTCCAGCTCCGCGGCGAGACGCCTCGCCGCCGGCCCGACTGGCCAGCCATTGTCGGTGAGCCGAAGCAGCGCCTCGAGCCCGGCCGAGGCCCAGCGCGCGGTAATTGCAGCCTCCTCGTCGAAGCGTTTCTGCACGATGGTCAGCGCGGCATCATAGGCGACGCTGATCTTCGCCGCATCGTCGAGCCCCTCGCTACCGGTGGCCGGCGGCAAGCCGGCGACATCGTGAACGAGGGCAAGCACATGCTGCAATCGAGCGACCTGCTCGCCTGCGTCGGCCATGCCCGGTGCCTGGAGAGTGGCCGGCTGGTGCGTCATGCCGCCTTCCTAGCAAGCGAGCGCTAAGGAAGGCCTAATGGCAATAGAGTGTCCGGCGAAGGCCGGGACCCAGTGGCACCGGGCAGGACTGGGCCCCGGCCTTCGCCGGGGAGCAGCAGCTTATTTCGGCGGTGTCGTTGGAGCCGGCGCGGGGGCGGGGGCGCCGCCGGCCTGCGGGGTCGAGGCGGTGGCGTCGCGGCCCGGGCCGACCGGCGCGTTGACGATCGTCTGGGTGACTGCGCCCTTGTCGACCACATTGGTGTTGGGATCGCCGGCGATCGAGCGGGCGCCGAGCGCGGCGCGATCGCTGCCGGCGGCGGTGAGCATCGACTGCTCGCCGCGGCTGCGCGGCGCCGGGCCGCCGAACAGGGCGTCGAGCGCCTGGGTGCGGGCGTCGGTCGCCTGCGGAGTCGGATCGCCGGCCTTGGGCGGGGTCAGCGAGAAATCGGGCGGAATGACCAGAGGCTGGCTGCGCGCCACCGCGAACTCGTCCGGCCGGTCGCGATTCATGATTCCGCCGCCTCCGCAGCCCGCGAGCAACAGGGTCGCGGCCATAACGGCCCAAGCCGCCTTCTTGGGGCCAGTCTTAACCTTACGCATATGTCACTCGTCCTTTTGAGGCGGCTTCCGTTCGCGCGTGAGCAGCGCGCGAAGGACCAGTAGCAGAACCCCGATGGTAATGGCAGCGTCGCCGACGTTGAAGACCAAAAAGGGGTGGATGTCGCCGAAATGGAGGTCGGCATAATCGACGACATAGCCGAGCCGAACCCGATCGATGATGTTGCCGAGCGCTCCACCGAGGACGAGGCCGAGCGCGACCACATCGTCGCGCCTTCTCTCGCGCCACAGCCAGGCGGCGACGAAGGCTGCGATAGCGGCGGTGAGGCCGACCAGCAGCCAGCGCTCGAGGTCGCTGTCGGTGGTGAGGAAGCCCATCGAGACTCCGCGATTCTCGGTCCAGCTCAGCCGGAAGAAGGGCAGCAGGCTGATCTCGATCCGTTCGCGCAGCTGGAAGATGTAGGTGACGATCCACTTTGCCGCCTGATCCAGGATCAGGACGGCCAGAGCGGTGGCGAGCCCGATCAGCCGGATCTTGCCGAACCGGGCGGCGGGCACGTAGACGATCTCGGCCGCGTCAGCCATTCACCACCTCTTCGCAGCGGGCGCACAGTGCCCCGTCCTCGACCACCTCCGGCAGGCAGCGCCAGCAGCGGCCACATTTCTCGTAATCCGTCCGGGTCACCTCGACCGACTCGCTGTCGCCCGGCAATATCTCGGAGACGATGTAGATTTCGGCGAGCTCGACATAGTCGAGGTCGGCGAGATCGATCTCGGTCTCCGGCATCATGACCTTCGCCTCGAGGCTGGAGCGGATCACCTTCTCGCGGCGAAGCGGCTCGATGCTCTCGGTGACTTGCTCGCGGCCGGCGCGGATCAGGCCCCAGCGCGCTGCGAGCGCATCGTCGCGCCAGTCCGGGTCGAGCGCCGGCCATTCGAGCAGGTGCACCGATCCAGCCTCGGGGTACCGGGTGCCCCAGACTTCCTCGGTGGTGAAGCACAGGATCGGGCTCAGCCAGCGCACCAGCGAGTGGAAGACGAGGTCGAGCACGGTCCGATAGGCGCGCCGCTTGAGCGCCTCGGGTGCGTCGCAATAAAGGCTGTCCTTGCGGATATCGAAGAAGAAGGCGGACAGGTCGTCATTGGCGAAGGTGGCGAGCAGCCGCGTGTAGCGATTGAACTCGAATCCTTCCGCGGCCTCCTTGAGCTCGGTCTCGAGCTCGGCGAGGCGATGCAGCACCCAGCGCTCGAGCTCGGGCATCTCCTCGGCCTGGACCCGCTCGCCGTCCGAGAAGCCGTCGAGCGCCCCGAGCAGGTAGCGGAACGTGTTGCGAAGCTTGCGATAGGCGTCGGTGGTGGTGGCGAGCACCTCCTTGCCGATCCGGACATCCTCGAAATAGTCGGTCGAGGCGACCCACAGACGCAGGATGTCGGCGCCCGATTCCTGCAGGATCTTCAGCGGATCGACGGTGTTGCCGTCGCTTTTCGACATCTTGCGACCGTTCTGGTCCAGCGCGAAGCCGTGGGTCAGGACGGATTCGTAGGGCGCACGGCCGCGGGTGGCGCAGCTTTCGAGCAAGGAGGACTGGAACCATCCGCGATGCTGGTCCGAGCCTTCGACATAGAGGTCGGCGCGGACATCCTGGCCGTAGCGCGCCTCGACGACATAAGCGTGGCTCGATCCGGAATCGAACCACACGTCGAGGATGTCGTTGACCGGCTCGTAATCGTCGAGGCTGTATTTGTTGCCGAGCAGGGCCTGGTGGTCGGCGCCGAACCAGGCATCGGCGCCGCCCTCGTGGAAGGCGCGGATGATCCGGCTGTTGACCACCGAATCGCGCAGATACTCCCCGGACTTGCGGTCGACATAGAGCGCGATCGGCACCCCCCAGGCGCGCTGGCGGCTGATCACCCAGTCCGGCCGTCCCTCGACCATGGCGCGGATGCGGTTCTTCGAGCGCTCCGGAACCCAGCGGGTCTGGTCGATCGCGGAAAGCGCGGTGTTGCGGAGGGTCTTAAGCCCCTCCCCT
>JAQGLD010000079.1 GCA_028293055.1 Alphaproteobacteria bacterium | reverse complement strand
CCGAGCGGCGTACCGTGGCTCGTCTGATCGCCCACCCGTGCTGCCGGCAATCCCACCCTCATTCTCCTTAATTGATCTGGACCAGTGCGCCCTTGATCGTCAGCGTCCCGCCGGACTTGATCTCGAGCGTTCCATCTGCCTCGATCGCGACCTGCGCCGACTTGAGCGTCAGCTTGGCGGCCGACGTAATCGCGATCTCCGAGGCGGTGGACTTGATCAGGATGGTGTTTCCCGCGGCGTCGTCGATCGCGACTCCGTCCTTGTCGAGAGTCACCCGCTTGCCGTCCGCGAGCTTCAGTTCGACTACCGGTGCGGCTTCGGTGTCGTCGAACAGGAGCTGATGGCCGGCACGCGACTTGATCAGGCGAACTGGATTCTTGCCGTCGCCGTTCGCCGCGGGGGGCTTGGCCTTGCCGTTCCACAGCATTCCGAGGACGTAGAGCAGAGCCGGGTCGCCATTTTCGGCGCCGACCAGCACTTCGTCGCCGACCTCGGGCAGGAACCAGGTGCCGTAGCCGGAGCCGGACATCGGCGCCGCGGTGCGAGCCCAATAGGCGCTGCCCTCTGCCTGACAGGTGAGCTGGACACGGACACGGCCCAGGCCATCGGGGTCGCGATTGTCGGTGACGAGCCCACGCGCGACCCCGAAGATGCGGCCGTCGCCATTGCCCTCAAGCGCGTCGAATCCGGGAGTGTCGATCAGGCTCACAATGTCGGCTCCTGCACCGCGAAGCGGGTGCGGTAGCCGCGCTCGTCGAGCATGTGGGTCGCCTCGGACACGTAATAGGTCTTGCTGAACGCGCGGCCGAGCCCCGAGACTTCGAGATTGGTGTCGGGGAGGAGGCTGGGAACGCCGACGCATTCGCCGTCGCCGGTGACGAATTGCTGCGCGTGCGCGTCGAGAATCGCCTTTGCCCGCGAGTCGGCTTCCGCCTGGTTGCGGACCGGCGCTGCGACATCGATCTTGGAGCCGGTGCCGAACGCGGCAACGGCCCATTCGGCGCCGCTCTTGCGGCCGGAATCCCGCCCTTTCTCGTCGCCCGGTTCCGCGCTTCCGACGATCGCGGCGCCATTGATAGCCGACCAGCCGTGGACCTTCACGCCGGTGACCTGGTTGGCCAGATTCGCGGCTGATGAAAATTGGGTCAGACCCTGGCCCCAGGCGAGCTCCAGCGCGGGCGACCGGTCGTCCCGGCGCGGGCCGAAATAGAATTGCCCGTCGCGCATGTAGAAGGTCGAGCCGCTGAGCTCGGCCATCCGCTCGATGAAGGCGAGATCCGATTCCTCGTTCTGATCGATGCTCGCCAGGGTCACCCCTGTCGCCCGGACGTCGGAATTCAGCTGGTTGACGGCAGCGACCGCGGAGATCGCGTCCGAGAGCTTCGCGTCGTCCCAGTGGCGCGACTGGCGCCCCAGACGCAGCGGGTAGAGCGCGTCATAGCCTGCCAGCGTGAGGGTCGCATTGCCGTCCTCGGTGAAGCTGGCCGCGACCTCGGTGATCAGCCCGTCGATCATCTGTGACAGAGCGGAAGGCTCGCCATAGCCGAGCGAAATCTTGACCTTCGCCCCGAACGCAAACATCTTGAGAAGATCGATTGGGGTGTCGCGCTCCCCGGCGACGAAATCCCGCGCCTCCCAGTCATAGGCATTGCCGATCGAGACGGAAAAGCGGCCGGGACTTTTCAGCCGCAGCTCCACCTCCACGTTGGTGACTGCGAGCATGTGGTCGCGAAGCAGGTCCTCGCCCCCGACGGCGACGACGAAGGTCGGGACGTAGAAATCGTCATAGGGATTGTCGAGCGCAGCAAGCTTCATGGCGCCTTTCTCCCCGAGGAGTCGTCCAGCGGCGGCACGACCAGCACGGTGCCGGGACGGATCGCGCTCGGATCGTCGATCCGGTTCTCGCGGGCGATCAATCGCCAGCAGCGCGGATCGCGATATTCCTGGTTGGCGATCAGCCAGACCGAGCTGTCGGACGAGAGAACCCGCCGCTTCGTCTTGTCGGCCGAATTGCGCCGCGGGCTTCGGAGCTGCTCGGCCAGCGCCTTGTGGCCGCGGAATGTGACGGTGAGCCGCGCGCGCACCGGCACTCCGTCCGAGCGGAACATGACGAAGCGCTGCGACAGCTTCTCGACGACGGCGCGGAAGGCGACGCTTCCCCAGCGGAACTCGACCTTGGGGGGCGCATGGGTGGCGGAATCGACCCGCATCAGCTGCGCGATCTCGTCGGTCCTGGCGGTGACGTCGCTGCCGCCGTCGTCGGTATAGGTATCGAAATAGAGCTCCATCGTCAGGGTCCCGGCGACTCCGTTGACGAACTGAAGGAGCGAGTCGTCCAGGCCTGCGACCGCGCTCTCGCGGAAGTTGTTGGAGACCTCCAGGCTGTACTCGCCGGGGTTGAACAGCACCTCGATCTCGGTGCCGCTACGCGAACCTTCGAGAACATGGATCTTGGCTTTCGCGAATTCCAGCACCGGCGGCTCCTCAGGATCTGCCGCGGCGTTCGCGCTCGATGCGCAGACGCTTTTCGATACGGCTGATGACGTCGCGGCCGAGAGCCTGGACATCGACGCGCGGCGCGGACGGCGCCCGGACCGCCGCGGGCCGTGCTTCCGGTTGCGGCTGGGGCGCCGGCGTCGGCGGGCTGCGATAGTCGAGCGGTGGCGCAGTCCATGCCGGGTCGTAGGCGCGGGGCGCTACGGCGGGGCTGGCGGATGGCTGGACCAGGTAAAGCGGGGCGGCACCGCGCAACGTGGTGCGACCCGGTGCGGCTGTCGAGCCGGTTGATAGAAGGATTTTGCGGGCCAGTTCACGGCGTGCCGGCCGAGCGCGCAGCCCCGACATGGTGCGGCTCGAACCGTCCGAGACCGTGGGCAGCCTCGTTTCGGTCGAATGACCCGGACGGCAGTTTCGTGCCGTGATCCGCTGCGAGTGATGCCGCGCGACCAGCCCGGATAAGAGACCCGATCGAATGCCGGCAACGGTGTCGCTTGCGCCGTTGCCCGCCGGCGGCAGGGCGGCGCTGGAGCTTTTCGGGAAGCTCGGCAGGGCCGGCAATGAACCCGTCGCTCGGCGATCTTCGCCGCCGAGCCGTTGCGCGACGGGAGGAACGCGCCCGGCGGGAGCACCCCCCGGAACGCGAAAGTGAACCAAATTCTCGTGTGCGTTCGGCTGATGCCAAATCGTTTGCGCGGTCGCGTGGGGCGAAAGCGCTCGTGCCGTGCCCTGCGCCAGGTCGGCCGTCCGCCAGCTCGTCTCGCTGATGATTCTGCGGGTGATGCGCCTGGAAATAGCCCTCTTGCGGCCCTCCGCGTCTCGAGCCGCCGCGGACGCAATCCGGGGCATGGGCGCGGTGGCCGGCGGAGCCGAGGCGTATCGCGACCGAGGATTTTGCTCGTTGAATGCCAGCGACAGGTGCAGCGCGATCTGCAGGCGCGGAGCTATCGGCACAGCACGACCATCGGCGGCGCGGACCACGGCTGGCGGCGCCGATCGGGCTTGGCCGAAGCGACGGTAGAGCAAGGCGATCGGACGGTGCAGCGACGCGCGCGGCGCGCGCGCAATCGGCCGGTGCTGGATGCTGTGCGCACCGGTCACACGGCGCTCGGCGATCGGCCGCCTCACGGACCGACCAGCCCGTGATGGACGAACTCGACCGTCTCGGTGGCGAGGGCGCTTTGCGTCGCGTCGAGCTCCGGGCCGGTCCATTTGGCCGGATAGGCGCCGAGGAAGATCCAGCGCCATGCCTCGGTCTGCCCCTCGCCGAGCAGGACCACCGACATCACCCTGCGCTGAATCTGCCCGAGGATCACAGCCTGGTGCCACGTCCAAAGCATCGGGTCCGCGAGCCCCCGCTTGAGCCGAAGGCGCGGGTAGGTGGTGAGGCCGACATGCTGGACTTCATGGTCGTTGACTCCCCCCTCGCGGTAAGGCTCGATCTTGGTCTCGCGCTCGAGTCCGCTCACCGACTGGAAACCGCCGACCTGGAGCCCCTGGATTTCCACCAGGAAACGGAAGGCGCGATAGGGGTCGGTGCCGAGCATCGCCGCTTCAGCCGAGCTCGAACGGATTGTCGGGACGGCCGTCGAGCCGCCGGTTTATGCTCGATATCTCGCGGCACCAGCGCCGGCGCTCGCCATGCTCGAGCGCCATCAGCTCCTCGCTGGGCCAATGGAAGTGGAAGGCAATGAAGGCCATCTCCTCGTAGAGCTGAGAGAGGGGATAGGCCTTCATGCTTCCCCCATGACGCCGAACTCCCGTGAACCGCGGTCGAGCGGGGCTGCCGGCGATTCCTCGCCGCCATCGCCGTTGAGGCTTTCGTAAAGCGCCTGAAGGTAGGAGAGATCGGAGGCGAACAGCCCTTCGATCACATTCGTATTGACGTCCGGCAGCGAGCCGAGACGGATGACGACGCGGGCCAGCACGATGATAGTGAGATAGGCCGGGTTCTGCTGAACCCGCGGATCCTTCAGCGGCAAAATCTCGTCGGCCGCCGTGGCGAGCCGCATCACGCCCTCGCGGTGCAGTGCCCCGCCGTCGTCGAGATAGCCCTTGGGTAGTGTGAATTCGACTTCCGTCTGGAACGCCATCGTTCAGGCTCCCTCTCTATTGGATGCGGCGGACGCCCTCATTGGCGAGCTCGAGGGACTCGATCGCCACCTCATTGCCTTTGCCGTTAAGGTCGGTCGGATTGTATTTGGTCGGCCAGGCGCGGGTGATCTCGAAGGCCGCCTTGTCTTCTCCGGCCTCGTTCTGGATCCGGATGACGACCGTCCGCCGTACTGCGGAGAGCGGAGTCGCGTCATCGACCACCATGCGGTGCCAGTTGGACAGCTCGATGGAGTCGGTGAGGCCCCATTTGAGCGTGATATTGCCGTATTTGTTCAGTCCCTTGAGCTTGCGAACGGTGGTGATCTCGTTCCCTTCGCGATATTCGATGGGATCGTTGCTCGCATCGCCGATCGCGACTTCCGAGAAGCCGGCCTGGACGATTCCGTCTATCTCGAGACGGTAGCGGAAATTGCGCAGCGGATCATTGGCGGGCATGGCTGAATCTCCTTCTTGCTTGCGCTATTCCTTGGCTTCCGAGGTCTTCTGGTAGATTCGGAAGACGACGAACTCGGCTGGGCGAACCGGCGCGATGCCGATTTCGACGATCAGGCGGCCGTTGAGGATGTCGTCCTCGGTCATCGTCTCGCGGCCGACGGCTACGGAGAAGGCCTCTTCCTCTTTGTCTCCGAACAGGGCGCCTTCGCGCCACTGGCTGCGCAGGAAGAGAGTGACGGTCTGCTTGACCCGCGCCCACAGCTTCGGGTCGTTGGGCTCGAACACCACCCATTGCGTCGAGTAGAAGATCGACGCCTCAAGGAAGATGAACAGCCGCCGGACGTTGATATATTTCCACAGCGGATCGCTCGAAAGCGTCCGCGCGCCCCAGACTCGAATGCCTCGGCCGGGAAAGCGGCGGATCGCGTTCACGCCCTTGGGATTGAGATTCTCTTGCTCGCCCTGGGTGACGTCGAACTCGAGGTCGAGCGCGCCGGCGACGGTCTCATTGGCCGGTGCCTTCCACACGCCGCGTGTATTGTCAGTGAGCGCGTAGATGCCGCACACCGCCCCGCTGGGCGGGATCTTGACCCGGTTTCCGGAACGCGGATCGCTGACGACGATCCAGGGATGGTAGTAAGCGGCATATTTGGTGTCGTCGATCGTCGTGCGCGGATCGAGCGACGTCGCCACCGCGGTGCCCGCGGGCGAGTCGATGACGGCGAAGCGGAAGCGGTTGAGCTCGCAATGGGTAATCACCTTCTGGGTCACGTCGTCGGGCGCGCCGGGGGCGCAGACGATTGCCACGTCGCGGTAGGGATCCATGGCCAGCGCGGCGAGGCCGGTGCGCTGATCGGCCTGGGGCGCCTGGCCGTCATATTCGACGGCGCCGGGAGTAGTCCCATCAGCGCCGCCCGACAGGGCGCCGCCGCTGGCCCCGCTAGGCAGCGTCGCAGTCGGCGCCACCTGCAGAGTCACCAGCGACGAATTGCCGTTGCCGACCCTTTTGTCCCAGTAATTGGGAGAGGACGGGTCCAGGCTCAGGTCGTCGAAATCCTCGGTGACCGAGGGACGCGGGATCTGCTTGTCGTTCGCCACCGGATCGAACGCCTGCGTGCCCTGCGGCAGGCTGGTCCAGTAGAACAGCCGCAGCCGGAATCCGACGCTGCTCGGGCTGGTTTGCCCGGCGAGCGTCCGCTTCGTCGTGCCCGGCTCGATCCGCGCGTAAATGCGGTCCGAGGCGACTCCTGGACCGACCGCGGTCAGGGTGAAGTCGCCCAGCGTCAGCGTCGAAGGCGCACCGGCCGGGCCGACGATGCGGGCGATGTAGGCGCGGCGGCCGCCATTGTCGAAGAAGGATTTGACCGCATAGGGTAGATATTTGCCCGGATCGTATACGTCTCCGAACAGGCGCAGGAATTCGCCGTAGCTGCTGATGAAGCGCGGCTTGGTCGGCCCCCGTTCGGTCTCGCCGAGGAATGCGACGGTGCTGGTCGCGACGCCTTCGATCGGCTTCGGACCGCGCTCGATTTCCTCGATAAAGACGCCGGGCGCAAGATATTCGGGCATGATTTTTCCCTCCTAAGCGGCTGCAGCTGTTTGCGGATTCAGTTTCGAAAGCTCGGCCAGCACCGTGGCGTCGAGGCTGCGTTGAAGTTCGGCCAGCCTCGTCCTGTCCTTCTGCAGAGCGGCGTCGATCGTGCTGGCCTGCGCGGTGAGCTTCGCTACCTGATCGTCGGCATCCTTCTGCCCTGCGGCAGCAGCCTTGATGGCGGCGTCCAGATCCTCGCCAAGGATGATTGCGGGCTCGGCGGTGATGGCTTGCTCCAGCCTGCCGCCCGGCATGACCAGCCAGTATGCCAGGGCGTAACGCCCCGCATCGCTAGCCTTCATCGCATCGGCACGAATGGCGTCGGCGCGCTTGATGCGGTCGCGGATCGACGCGGCGGGGCGTTTCAAAGCATCCGCGTTATCCTTGGCCTCGGTGGCCGCCTGCCGTGCCTCGCCGAGCGCCTTCCGGGTCTCCGCGGCCTCCCGCTCCTCCTGCTGGAGGCGGGCGCCGATGTCGGCAATCTCCTGCTCGGGGACCTTGTGCACCTCGGCGATCCTGGCGCGAGTCGCGGTCGGGAGGATCTCGTTGAGAAACGAGATCTCCGCGCTCTGATATTGACGCAATTCTGCCT
>JAQGLD010000078.1 GCA_028293055.1 Alphaproteobacteria bacterium | reverse complement strand
AGCACATGACTCGGAGCTCGCCAGACCCGCATCCCGCCGGCACGCGCCATTCGGCCTGGCCGGTGGGCGTCGGTGCGTCGCAGGGGGCCCGGACTCGCGTGGAGACCGTGCACGTAGTGAACTTAGCTCCCGCCGCGACACGGCGGACGCGTGTCCCGCCAAAGGCCCGGATCCAGGCCTTGTCGCTCCCCCATTCATCCCTTGATCAGCCGCCGCGGTGCATCCGCCGAGTTGCTTGTTTCCGCCGCGCCCTCAAATGCTCTAAGCGACCGTCCATGTCCCATGCCGCCTATCCAGCCCTCCGTCTCCGCCGGACCCGTGTCGCCCCTTGGGCACGCGCCATGGTCGCGGAAAATGTCGTCACCCCGTCCAACCTGATCTGGCCGCTCTTCGTCACCGAAGGGGAGGGGGTCGAGGAGCCGATCGGGACCCTTCCGGGCGTCTCGCGCTGGTCGATCGACCGGGTCGGCGAGCGGGCGCGCGAGGCGCGGGAGCTCGGCATTCCGTGCATCGCCTTGTTCCCCAATACGCCGCGCGAGCTCCGCACGCTCGATGCGCGCGAGGCGCTCAACGCGGACAATCTGATCTGCCGGGCGGTGCGCGCAGCCAAGGACGCTGCGCCGGAGGTCGGGGTGCTCACCGATGTCGCGCTCGATCCCTATACCGAGCACGGCCATGACGGCATCACCGACGATGCCGGCTATGTCCTCAACGATGTCACCATGGAGATTCTGGTCGAGCAGGCGCTGGTCCAGGCCCGCGCCGGCGCCGACATCGTCGCGCCTTCCGACATGATGGACGGCCGCGTCGGCGCGATCCGCGCCGCGCTCGAGCGCGACGGCCATTCCAATGTCCAGATCATGGCCTATGCCGCCAAATATGCGAGCGCCTTCTATGGTCCGTTCCGCGATGCCGTGGGCTCGCGCGGCCTGCTCAAGGGCGACAAGAGGGGCTATCAGATGGACCCGGCCAATGAGGAGTAGGCGCTGCGCGAGGTCGCGCTCGACCTCGCCGAGGGCGCCGACACGGTCATGGTGAAGCCGGGCCTGCCTTATCTCGACATCATTCGCCGGGTGAAGGAGCGCTTCCAGGTCCCCGTCTACGCCTATCAGGTGTCCGGCGAATATGCGATGATCGAAGCCGCCGTGGCCGCTGGAGCAGGGGAGCGCGATGCCCTCGTTCTCGAGACATTGATGGCGTTCCGGCGGGCCGGCTGCTCTGGCGTGCTGACCTATCACGCGGCTTTTGCCGCGCGGCTGCTCAACGGATGATCGAGGCGGCGAGGGCCGAGCTGACGAGGCTCCAGGCCGAGGCCGCGGGGCTCGAGCCGGATGCAGACTCGCGCGCGGACCTGATGGCCCTGGCCTTCGGCCACGCCCAGGCCTTTCTCGGCGCGCTCGACGAAGCGCCCGCCAATCGCAGCTGGGAAGATGTCTTCGCGCAGCCGCTCGATCCCGAATTCGGCGAGGCGGCGCGCGATCCGGCGGAGACGCTCGACTATATCGGGCGGTCGGTCGACAGGCCCGGAATCACCACCGCGTCGCCCCGCTTCATGGGCTATGTGCCGGGCGGCGGCCTGTTTCATTCGGCGGTCGGCGATTTCCTCGCCGACGCTTCGAACAAATATGCCGGCTTCGCCTCGGCCGCGCCCGGCGCGGTCCGCCTGGAGAATGCGACTTGTGCCTGGCTCGCGCGCACCATCGGCTTTCCCGAGGGCGCGGCCGGCACGCTGACCTCGGGCGGAAGCATGGCCAATCTCACCGCGATCGTCGCCGCGCGCGAGGCCCTCGACGAGCCGGGCGGCGGCGCGATCTACATGACCCGCTTCGCCCATCATTGCATCGACAAGGCGCTGCGCATCGCCGGCCGCAGGCTCGCGCCGCGCCGGTTGATCGAGACCGACGGCCATCACCGCATGCGGGTCGACCGGCTCGCCGAAGCGCTCGAGCGCGACCGCGCCGACGGGATTCGGCCTTGGCTGGTCATCGCCTCGGCCGGGACGGTCGATACCGGCGCGGTCGATCCGCTCAGCGAGATCGCCGATCTGTGCGAGCGCCATGGCGCCTGGTTCCATGTCGACGGCGCCTATGGCGGCCTGTTCATGCTGTGCGAGGAGGGCCGGGCTGCGCTCGGCGGGCTCGAGCGTGCGGACAGCGCCGCGCTCGATCCCCACAAGACCCTGTTCCTGCCCTACGGCACCGGAGCGGTCGTCGTTCGCGACGGCCAGGTCCTGCTCGATGCGTTCAGCGCCAGCGCCGACTATATCAGCCCGCTCGGCGAGAGCGGGGTCGGGCCGTCTCCCGGCGACCTGTCTCCGGAGCTGACCCGCCCCTTCCGCGCCTTGCGGCTATGGCTGCCGCTGCAGCTTGCCGGTATCGCCGCGTTCCGCGCCGCCCAGTCCGAGAAGATCCTTCTCGCCCGCTATTTCCACGCCCGGCTGGCGGAGCGCCCCGGCTGGGAGATCGGGCCACCGCCGGATCTCTCCATCCTCGCATTCCGGTTCCGGCCGGAGCGCGGCGATATCGACGAATTCAACCAGCGCCTGCTCCGCCGGTTGCAGGAGGAAGGACGGATCTTCCTCAGCGGCACGCGGATCGACGGCGCCGACTGGCTGCGCTGCGCGATCCTTTCGTTCCGGACCCATCTCGTCCATGTCGATGAAGCGATCAGCGAGCTCGGCCGGCTTGCCGCCTTGTTGGAGGCCGAATGACCGAACACGTACAGCAAAGGGAGCCAGGCCGGGCCGGCGGCCGGGTCGACGAGCGCTACGCCAGGCCGATCTTCCTGGCGACCATCCTCACCGGCTCCTTCATGCTGTTCCTGATGCAGCCGATGGTCGCCAGGATGGCGCTGCCGCGGCTCGGCGGGGCCCCGGCGGTGTGGAACAGCGCGATGCTGGTCTATCAGGCGCTGCTGCTCGGCGGCTATGCTTATGCCCATTTCCTGGCGCGGCTGCGTCCACGGCTGCAGGCCGGGATCCACATCGCCTCCTTCGCGGTCGCCGCTTTGTGGCTGCCGATCGGCCTGACCGGGGCGGTCCTTCCCGAGCATGTATCGCCCGCCATCTGGGCGCCCTGGTTCCTGCTCAGCTCGATCGGGCCGCTTTTCTTCGTCGTCTCGGCCCAGGCGCCGTTGATGCAGCGCTGGTACGCGCTCGAGACCCAGAGGGGCGAGCCCTATGCGCTCTACGCCGCCTCCAATCTCGGCAGCTTCGCCGGCCTGCTTTCCTATCCCCTGCTGTTCGAGCCGAGGCTCACCCTCCACCAGCAGAGCCTGGTATGGACCGCCGGATATGCGCTCCTGGTCCTCCTCGTCGGAGTCTGCGCGCTAACCATCCCGGCCAGCGCGGTCGAGGAAATACCGCAGGAACGATCGCCGCCGCCGACCCGCGCCTGCGTCCTGCAATGGGTGCTGCTGGCCGCGGTTCCCTCCGGACTGATGCTTTCGACGACCACCCACCTCACCACCGACATCGTCGCGATTCCCCTGATCTGGGTGGTGCCGCTCGGCCTCTATCTGCTGAGCTTCGTGCTCGCCTTCGCGGTCCGGCGCGGCCCCGCCGGGACATTCATCAACATTGCGCCCCTGGTCCTGCTCATCGCGGGCGGATTCGCGTTCAGCAGCGGCTCGACCCTCCCGCTCTTCACCGCCACGCTCGGCCTGTTCCTGTTGTTCACGATCGCGGTCGCGCTCCACACCGAGCTCTACCGGCTGCGGCCGGCGAGCGACCATCTCACTGCCTTCTACCTGGCCATGGCGGCGGGCGGAGTGCTCGGCGGGCTGTTCTGCGCCCTCGTCGCGCCGATGGTGTTCGACTGGGCCTATGAGCATCCCCTGCTGATCTTCGCCGGAGCATTGCTCATTCCGCAATCGGCGATGATTCCCTGGGGCGCGCGGCTGCCGGCTTGGTCTCGCTGGCTGCTGCTCGCCCTCGCCATCCTGCTCTCCTTCGCAGCCGACATCCGCCCGTTCGGGTGGGTCGACAAGTTCGATGCGCTCGGCATGAGCATCGCCATCTCGCTGATCGGGATTTTGTTCATCGGGCAGCGCGTGCTGTTCGCGCTGACGCTCGCCGCTTTGATGATGAGCTATGGCGGCTGGACGACCCTCAACCAGTCGCGCGAGGGCGCGCGTACCCGTTCCTATTTCGGAATCTACACGGTCAGCGAGCGCAATTTCCCGCCGTCGCGGATCCTCACTCACGGCACCACCCTCCACGGAGTCGAGAATCTGACGCCGGGCGAGGAGCTCGAGCCGACCTCTTATTATGCCCGCCGCTCCGGCGTCGGCCATGCGCTGGCGTCGGCGCCGGTACTGTTCGGACCGGCTGCAAGGATCGGAATCGTCGGCCTCGGGACCGGGACGCTCGCCTGCTATGCGCTTCCCGGGCAGAGCTGGAAGATCTTCGAGATCGATCCGGCGATCGTCCGGATCGCGTCCAATCCGGCGAATTTCAAATTCCTGACCAGCTGCGCGCCCGACGCCCGGATCGTGATCGGCGACGCCCGCGTCAGCCTTTCGCGCCAGCCCCCGGGCAAGCTCGACCTGCTCGCGGTCGACGCCTTTTCGTCGGATGCGGTGCCGATGCACCTGCTTACCCGCGAGGCACTTGCGGTCTATGCCCGGGCGCTTCAGCCCGACGGCCTGCTGCTCGTCCACATCTCGAACCGCTATCTCGATCTCGAGCCGGTGCTCGCCTCGGCCGTGCAGCGCGACGGCTGGTCGGCGATGATCAGCACCTACTCGCCCGAAGTGGGAGAGTTCGGCCACAACCTGACCACCTCGATCTGGGTGGCGATGGCGCGCAACCCGCGGCAGATCGAGGCGCTGAAGTCGGCGAGCGGCGCCGATGCCTATCTCTGGCGGCCGCTGGTTCCGAGGCGGGGCTTTCCGGGCTGGACCGACGATTATGCCAGCATCCTGCCTCTGCTCGAGGATTGGCGGAACTGGGTGCCGATGCGATAGGGGACGGGATGATCGAGACCGAGAGACTGCGTCTGCGCAACTGGCGGGAAGCGGATTCCGCCGCGTTTCACGAGCATTGCAACCGTGCGGCGGTGATGCGCTGGCTCGGCGGTGTTCAGCCGCGCGATCGGATGGACGCGGTGGTCGAGCGGCTGATCCGGCTCCAGGAGGAGAAGGGCCACACCTTCTGGGTGGTCGAGCGCAAGGAGGACGATGCCTTTCTCGGCTTTTGCGGGCTGAAGATCGCCAATGGCCGCGACAGCAAGGTGACCGGCGATGTCGAGATCGGCTGGCGGCTGCGCGAGGACGCCTGGGGCAAGGGCTATGCCAAGGAGGCCGCGGCCGCCTCGCTCGATTTCGCCTTCGACGAACTCAAGGCGCAGCGGGTGGTTGCGCTGACCGTCGACGGCAATGCCGCGAGCTGGGGACTGATGCGTCGGCTCGGAATGACCCGCTGCGAGGATCTCGATTATGTCGATCCCGATTGGCCCGACGAGATGAACCCGACCATCGTCTATGTCCTGGGAGCCGACGAATGGCGCTGACCCTGATCACGTTCGAGGGTAGGACCCCGGTCGTCGACCCGTGCGCCTTCGTCGCTCCGGGTGCGCGGCTGATCGGCGATATCGAGATCGGCCCCGATTCGAGCATCTGGTACAATTGCGTGCTTCGCGGCGATGTGAACCGGATCCGGATCGGCGCCCGCACCAACATCCAGGACGGAAGCGTCATCCACGTCGATTCGCCGCGCGCCGGGGACAAGGACGGCTTTGCGACGATCATCGGCGACGATGTCCTGATCGGCCACCTCGCCATGGTTCACGGCTGCATCCTCCACGACCGCGCCTTCGTCGGCCTGGGCTCGATCGTCATGGACGGCTGCGCGATCGAGAGCGACGCGATGCTCGCGGCCGGCGCGATGCTCACTCCGGGCAAGACGATTCCCAGCGGTCAGCTCTGGGCCGGTCGCCCGGCCAGATATGTCCGCGACCTCAGCGAGGCCGAGCTCGAGGGCCAAAGGCTCGGAGTCGCCCATTATGTCGAGCTCGCCAAGCGCCACGCCGCGGCGATCGCCGGGGGTTGAGGGGGGTGTTGCGTGATTCATCCCTTCTCAGGATGAATGGATATGGGGCAGATTTGAAGCGACCCGCCTACTTCTTCAATCTCGCTTGAAGCGCCTCGATCTCGCCGCGCTGGGCGTCGGCGAGTGCCTGCAACTCCGCGTTTGCCTGCTGGATCCGGTCCTGGTCGCCGGGGCTGAGCGGGTGCGCCTTGGCCTGCTCGATCGCGAAGGCGTCGAGGTCGGCAAGTGCCTTCGCCATCGGCGCAGAGGCATTCTGGACCCGCGACACCGCCTGCTGCGCCCCGACCCACGAATCGCTCCCCGGCGGCCCGCTCGCTGCGACGACGCGCCGCGCAGCGGCGAGCGCCTTGTCAAATTCCGCCTGGCTCGCATGGCCGGCCTCGACCAACGGGCGCAGTCTGTCGGGGAGCGCCGGATCGTCCGCGACCGCGGTCTCCGGCGGTGCCTGGTCGACCGGCCCGAGCGCCCGCTCCATCGGGCGCGGCGCGAGCGAGGGGAAGGAGGATTTGGGCTCGCAGGCCGCGAGCGCGAGCAGGGCGAAGGGGGCGAGGCGAAGGGGGCGGGGGAGATGCATGGGCTAGCCCTATGCGCCCCGATCATTGCCCGCAACGGGGTTGCGTCGCGCGAACCTTCCCCTTATGTCGCCACCTTCCAAGCGCCCGTAGCTCAGCTGGATAGAGCACCAGACTACGAATCTGGGGGCCGGAGGTTCGAATCCTTCCGGGCGCGCCATTTTCCTCAAGACAGTCGGCCTGCGGGCCGCCGCGCATCGTGCGCAGAGGCGTCGAGCCGACCAAGTCCCGCGGCATTCCTTATTATCGGCGCCCGCTGCGGATTCGCCCGTCCTGTGCCGTCTTGCGCGCATGTTCGCCGAGCTCAACGTCAGCGCCCACGAGGTCGATGTTCCGGCCGCCCGGGCGGACGCCGCCATGGACGACACGTACCGGGCGTCCGGGCTTCGCTATCTCGGACATTGCGAGGGCTGGGCATTGTTCGCTCGACTGCTGATCTTCGCGACCCGGAACAATCGCAGGAACAATTCGCCGCAGCTCAGCGCGCCGCGAGAGGGGAGCGGCGAAGGCACATGAGTGTTGTGCAGGCATGAAGTTCGACCAAGTGCCGCTTGCCGCCCGCGTAGTCGGGCTGAGCTGCAATGCGGGCGCCCTCCCTAGAACCACGCGCGGTATGCAATGGCGACGCCTGGGCGGCGCGGTACGTGCTGACCGGACCGACCGGTTGATCGGCTCCTACAGTGCGACCGAACACACGTGCACCATCAACATCGGAGAGTTTCATGTTTAGAATTCGCCTGTCGCTCGCCGCCGCCGCCGCTCTGCTCTGCGGCACTTCCACCTGGGCGACGCCCGCCTATCGGCTGGTTGGAGCGGTGCCGCTCGGAGCACCGGACCGCTGGGATTATGTCGTGTCCGATGCGGCGACCCGGAGGGTCTATGTCGCTCATGGGGACAGACTGACCGTCATCGACCCGGCATCTGGCAAGATCGTCGGGACTGTCGAAGGAATCCAGGGTGGTACCCATGGCATCGCGGTGTCGCCTTTGACCGGCGAGGGGTTCACCGATGACGGCAGTGCAGGTGTCGCCGTCGCCTTCAACCTGCGAACTCTGGCCGTCACCAGGCGCATCCCCGCCGCAGCGGACGCCGACGGCATCGTCCGGGAGGGTTCGACCGGCCACGTCTTCGTGATCGAAGGCGATCCAGCGTCGATCTCGGTCATAGATCCAAGGCAGGACAAGGTGATCGCCACCATCCACGCCGGGGAAAAGCTCGAATATGCGGCGAGCGACGATTCAGGCAGCGTCTATGTGGCAGGCGAGGGTAACGGGGACCTCATCAAGGTCAATGCGCGTTCCAACCGCCTCGTCGCGCACTGGCCGGCCCCCGGCTGCTCGAGCCCCCACGGACTGGCGGTCGACAGCAAAGGCCGGAGAGCCTTCCTGGGATGCGCCAATGCCGTGATGGTCGTCATGAACATCGATGACGGACGCGTCGTCGCCACGCTTCCGATCGGGCGCGGCAACGACGCGGTCGCCTTCGACGCCAGGCGGAAGCGTGTGTTCAGCTCCAATGGCGCGGACGGTACGATCAGTGTGTTCCGCCAGCTCACGCCCGACCGATATGAGGGCCTCGAGCCGATCGCCACGCAGGTCAGCGGGCGCACGATGGCATTGGACCCGATTACCGGGCGTCTGTTCGTACCCGCCGCCGAGACGGACCCCAGCCCGACGCAAGGTGGCCGCAGGCATGTGCGACCCGGCACTCTCAAGCTGCTGATGTTCGACCCGGCCGACTGACCCGCGCTGCCGGAACCGGCGTTGAAGTTCTATCCAGCGGCGTTTCGCTCGCATGCGTGTTGGACCTGATCCGAGCCTCCGACCCGCTCGCTCGCCGCGACAGCCGCGGCGTTCGACCGGCATTCACCAACGTTGGGAAGTCTAAATGCTCGCGCAACGCTGGGCCAAGCTGGAGCGATTATGGAGAGGGCGATCCAATCTTCGGGTCGATCCATCGAGGTAGAGCCATGTCCAAGATTTCATCGTTGATCCTTGCCACCGTCGCCGTGCTCGCAATTCCCGCGGCCCCTGCCGGCGCGTCCTCCCCGGCGCCGAAAGCGAAGCTCACGATGGCCCAGGCGCGCGCAATCGCGCTGAAGGTGTCTCCCGGGCGAATTCAGGATGCGGAATATGAGAAGGAAGGCGGCGGCTGGCGCTACTCGTTCGACATTCGCCAGGGAAACCGCATCCACGAGATCGGCGTCGATGCCAATAGCGGGCGCATCGTCGAGAACAAATTTGAAGGGCTGCGTGACAAGGATTGAGCCCGTGACGAGCCCTGCGCGAGCGCAGGCGCGCCGCTGGTCGCGGCCTGGCGATGCGGCCCGAGCGGTCGCTCGCCTGTCGGGCGCGACCTGCGGAAGCGGCGCATGCGCGTCCTGATCGCGGAGGACGACGGCGACACGGCCGGATTCATCGAGCGCAGGCTCGTCGAGTCCGGCCACGTGGTCACCATCGCGAGGGACGGCGCCGAGGCGCTGCACTACGGGCTGACCGAGACATTCGATGTTGCGGTGGTCGATCGCCTGCTGCCCGAGCTGGACGGGGTCGATCTCGTCAGGCGCTGGCGAGCGAGCGGGATCCGCTTGCCGGTGCTCATGCTCACGGCGCTAGGCGGGATCGCGGATCGCGTTCAGGGCCTCGGCGCCGGAGCCGACGACTATCTCACCAAGCCGTTCGCCTTTTCCGAGCTCGCGGCAAGGCTGGCCGCCTTGCTTCGTCGCCCGCCCATGGTCGATGTGCCGACCGCCTTCCATGTCGGCGAGGTCTCGCTGGATCTGCTCGCCCGCGAAGTCAGGCGGGCGGGCCGCCTCGTCCGGCTTCAGACCCGTGAGTTCGCGATACTCGAGCAGCTGATGCGCAATGCCGGGCGGGTCGTGACCAGGACGATGCTGCTCGAGAGTATCTGGGGCTATCATTTCGAGACCGACAGCAACATCATCGAGAGCCATCTGAGCCGATTGCGATCGAAGCTGAACGAGGGCTTCGACCGGGATCCGATCGAGACATTGCGGGGCATAGGCTATCGGTTCCGTGCCGATGCGTGACCTGAAAAACAGCGCGGCCTATCGGATCGCCTTCATCTATTCCGCGGCTTTCGCCCTGGCCATGCTTTGCCTCGGCGCCCTGGTCTATTTCGCAGCCGACGCCGCCTTCCGCGCCCAGCAGGATACGTCCCTGATACGGGAGGCCGAGCAACTGAAGCGTGGCTATGGGGACGAAGGCCTGGACGACCTCGTCCAGACGCTTGCGGCGCGACCGGCCGGCACCGAGGCCACCGGCTACCGTTACGCGCTGTTCGACCGTGAATCGCGTCGCATCGTGGGGCGAATCGGCACGCTTCCGCCCCTTGGCCTCCGAAACAGGGTGTATCTGGCACCGGGAGGCGGAGCGCGCCGTCAGCGCACCCTCGCCACGCCTTTGGTCGATGGCCGAATCCTTGTCATCGCGGTCGATCTCGAAGGGCTGGAGCGGATAGATAATACGATCCTCGCCCTGTTCGGAATCGGGTTCTTGGTGATCCTCCTGATAGGTTGCGGCGGCGCGCTCTTTCTCGGCGCATACCTCAGGGCGCGGCTTGCGAGAATCGGCGCGACGGCCGAGGCGATCGTTGCGGGGGACATGGAACGGCGCGTGCCGGTCGGCAAGCGCGGCGACGAGTTCGATCAGCTCGCCACCTCGGTCAACGCCATGCTCGACAGGATCGAGCTGCTGCTGACCAATCTGCGCCAGGTTTCCAGCGATGTCGCGCATGATCTCCGCACGCCGCTGGCGCGCCTTCGCAACGCACTCGAGACCTCTCTCGAGGAGGACATCGATCCCGCCCGTCAGCGGGAAATGTTGCGAGGCGCGCTAGAACAGAGCGAAGCCCTGCTCGCGCTGTTTGGTGCCATGCTACGAATCGCGGAGGTCGAGGCCGGCGAGCTCGCGAAGACCTTCGTTCCGATCGACATAGGCGGGATCGCCGCGGACCTGTGCGAGATCTACACGCCTGCTTTGACCGACGGCGGCCGCCGGCTGGAATGCGCCGTGGACCAGGGCTTGACCGTGCTCGGCGATCGCGAACTGATCGCCCAGGCCCTGGGCAATCTCCTGAGCAACGCGCAGAAGCACACACCTCCGGGCACCCGGATCGGCCTGCGGGTCCAGCGCGAGGGCGACGAGGTATCTGTCGTGGTCTCCGACAACGGACCCGGAGTGCCGGCAGCGGATCGCGAGCGGGTCACCAGACGCTTCGTTCGTCTCGAGCAAAGTCGATCGACTCCGGGGCACGGCCTTGGCCTGAACCTGGTCTCGGCGATTGCCGGCGCGCACGGTGGTCGTCTGATCATCGGGGACAATGCGCCCGGTCTCAGCGCCGCGATGGTTTTGCCGCTTATTCGCGGTTGAGGCCGCGCCCACGCCTGAGTCGCCAAGCCCATTTTCGCTGTCGCTGCGGCATCGCGGCCCGCTTTCGTCGAGCGGGCCCTGCCGTTCGCAGACGGGCGGCCGAATTGCCGCCGTCGCGGTCTATGGCCTGGTCCTCGGCAAGGGGGGATGGGCCTTGGAACGGATCGATCGTCGTGAATTTATCGCCGGGGCATCGGCGATCGGAGCGGTCGGGCTGTGGGCCGGTCGCGCCCGGGCCACTGGAGCCGCCTGGCGGGAGCGCCGCGATCTCTATCCCGAAGGAGTCGCTTCCGGCGATCCGGATTCGCATAGCGTCATCCTGTGGACCCGGCGCCCCTTCGCCGCCGGCGACCGCCACGATCTGCGGGTCGAGGTCGCGCTCGACCCCGGCTTCGATCGTGTCGTCGCAAGTGCTTCCGCCCCGGTCCTCGCCGCATCCGACTGGACGTGCCGGGCGCTGGTCGGCGGGCTCAAGCCCTCGACTTATTATTGGTATCGATTCGTCGACGCGGACGGCAATGGCAGCCGGATCGGCCGCACCCGCACCGCGCCGCGCGACAGCGACGGGAGCTCGGTGCGATTCGCTTTCGTCTCCTGCCAGAGCGTCAACGAAGGCGCGCAGAACGCCTTCCGGCGGATGATCTGGGAGGACGGAAGGGCCGCGGTGGACCAGCGGCTCGGCTTCGTCCTCCATCTGGGCGACTTCATCTACGAGGTGGTCGAATATCCGGATGAGGTGTCGCATCGCTACGATCGCACGGTCTACGACCTCGGCCGGGTGCCGGACTCCCGCAAGGTCTCCAACTTCCATGTGCCGACCAACCTGGCTGGCTATCGCATGGTCTACCGCGCCCATATCGCCGATCCCGATATCCAGGACGCGCGGGCGCTCTTTCCGTTCGTCTGCATCGGCGACAACCACGAATTTTCGTGGATGGGCTGGCAGAGCTTCATCCGATACGGCGCCGAGGTGGAGCCCGCCCAGCCGCTCCGCGTCGCGGCCAACCAGGCCTGGTGGGAATATATTCCCTCGCGGGTGCGCAAGGCGTCCGGGCCGGGCCTCGATCGTTTCGACCCGCCAACTGTGAGCGTCGCGCCGATCACCCGCTTCGACCGGGAAGGCCTCGGCGACGAGCCCAACAATCGCGCTGCGATCGGCAGCATGACCGCCTACCGGGCATTTCGCTACGGGCGCCACATCGAGCTGATCATCACCGACCTGCATAGCTATATGATGCAGGATCAGACCGACCGGCCGGAGGGGGCTGCGATCGACTTCCCCGATTTCCCCAATTTCTACCCCGAGGAGGCGTTGGCGATGATCGACGCCGGCCGCGCCTGGCGGGACGGCGATCCCTCGGACTCGATAGCTTTTGGGACGGTCCATGTGCCCAATTTCCGCAAGGACGGCGACCCCTTCACCCGGCTTGGCCGCGAGCAGAAGGCCTGGTTCAAGGCACGGCTGGCCGCGTCGCGCGCGACCTGGAAGATCTGGGCGGCGACCAACGGAACCCTAGACTTCAGGGCCGATCCGCAGAATTTGCCGGCCGGATTGACCAGCCGCTGGCCTGGCGCAGGCTATGCCTGCTCCGGCGGGGGCGACATGAGCGGCGCCTATCATGAGCGCGCCGAGCTTTACGATTGGGTGCGCGACGCTGGAATCCAGGGCTTCGTCACCGTGTCGGGAGACCGCCACAGCTTCTGGGCGGGTTATGCCGCCAAGGCCTTGGCCACGTCGCCGTTCGAGCCGGTCGGCATCGCCTTCATCACCGGCTCGCTCTCGGCGCCCGGCCTGCTCGAAGCACTCGAGCATAATTTCCCGAAGTCGCATCCGCTGCGGCCGCTCTGGGTCGCCGATCGCGAAGGCGCGGCCAAGCCGGAAGGGACGGTCAACCTCCTGCTCCATCGCGGAGTCGCCAGCGCGCTCGAATATGCCCGTTCGGGCGACATCGAGCGCGCCCGCGCGGCGACCAATCCCGATCTCGCGCCCCATCTCGAATTCGTCGACATGGGCGGCCACGGTTATTCGATAGTGACAGCCGGCCCCGAACGGATCGATGTCGAGTTCGTCTGCATCGAGCGCCCGATCGTCCGCGCTCCGGGGCAGGATGGCGGCCCGCTCCGCTACCGGGTCGTTCACGGCGCACCGCGCTGGCGTTCCGGCGAGCGTCCGAAGCTCGAGCGAAACATTCTGGAAGGCGATCCCAAGCTGTCGATTTGAACCGCGGGGGCAGAACCAACCACATCGCCTTCGACAGGAATCTTTGATAGGTTCGATCTCTGTCCGACAGCAAGGATGCCGAACATGCCGAGCTTCGATGGTCTCAGCCGCTATTCTTCCCAGCTCCTGGGCCTGTTGCGGGTCGTCGCGGGCCTGCTCTTCCTCGAACATGGGCTGGTCAAGCTGATCGGCTTCCCGCCGGGCGCGCAGCCCGGTGCGCAACCGCTCGCCACGCTGCTAGGAGCGGCAGGGGTGATCGAGACGGTCACCGGCGCGCTGATCGCCCTCGGCCTGTTCACCCGCCCGGCGGCCTTCCTCGCCGCCGGCGAGATGGCGGTCGCCTATTGGATGTTCCACGGATCCAAATCCTTCTACCCCGCGGTCAACGGCGGCGACGCCGCGATCCTGTTCTGCTTTCTCTTCCTTTATCTTGCAGCCGCCGGACCTGGCGAACTGAGCGTGGACTCCTCGCTGCGCAGCGGACGCCGGACGGCTT
>JAQGLD010000035.1 GCA_028293055.1 Alphaproteobacteria bacterium | reverse complement strand
AGTCGAGCTCGAGATGATAGTCGCGAGTCACCTTCCGCGCTTCGGCGCTGCCGTCGTCGTGGAGCGAGCGTATCCCGGCAAAGGACCAGACGACATTGGCGGGAACGACCTGGCGGGAGAAATAGCGGTCCGCGGACTCGCACAGATAGCGTATCTCGTCTGCGCTCACCGTCGCATCCTCGGGCCTTGCGACCGGGATGTCGGTGGTCCCGATCAGGCTATATTCCTCGTGGAAGGGCATTGCAAAGACGACCCGGCCGTCCGGCTGCTGCAGGATATAGGCATGCTCCCCCTGCCACAGGCGGGGGACGACGATATGGCTGCCCTTGATCAGCCGCGCCCGGCTCGTGCTGGTCTCGCCGACCCGACCGAGCAGCTCCCCGACCCAGGGCCCGGCGGCGTTGACTATCGCCTTGGCGGAGACGGTACGCCCGTCGGAGAGTTCGGCCCGCCAGCAATCGCCCTCGCGCTGGGCCGAGACCAGAGCGGTCCGGGTCGCGATCTGGGCGCCGCGCTCCGCCGCGTCGACCGCGTAGGTCACGGTCAGGCGGGAATCGTCGACCCACGCATCCCAATAGGCAAGCAGGCCTTGCTTCTCCTCGAGCGGCGCAGCGAGCTCGATTTCACCGGGCCGGACCCTGCGCGAGCGCGGCAGGCTGCCCCGGATCGAGAACAGGTCGTAAAGATAGAGCCCGAGCCGGATCATCCAGCGCGGCCGCATTCCCCGGCAGACCGGCAGGACGAAACGGAGCGGCCGGACGAGATGCGGCGCGGTGCGCAGCAGGGTTTCGCGCTCGCGCAAGGCTTCGCGGACCAGCCGGAACTCCCCGGTCTCGAGATAGCGCAGTCCGCCGTGAATCAGCTTGGACGAGGCCGAGCTGGTGTGGGAAGCGAGGTCGTCCTTCTCGACCAGCAGCACTTTCGCCTCGCGGATCGCGGCGTCGCGGGCGATCGCGGTGCCGTTGATCCCGCCGCCGACAATGAGAAGGTCGAAGCTCTCCACGCGGGGGGGTTTAGCCCGGCCGCGAACCGGATACACTAGTGTGCACGGGATTCAGCATTTCTATCCCAAGTCGGATGCGGATTCATGACGTTCAAGCGGCGGCTGATGCAGTGGGAATGGACGCGCCGCCAGGCGAATATGTGCTAGCTCGGTGCGGACGGCGTGAAGGGAGAGCGAATGTCCGGGCAGACCCTTCTCGTCATCGACGAAGGCACGACCAGCACCCGGGCGATGCTGTTCGGAGCCGAGGGAAGCTGCCTCGGGGTCGAGCAGCGGGAGCTCCACCAGCATTATCCCCGGCCCGGCTGGGTCGAGCACGATCCCGAGCAGATCTGGTCGTCGAGCCTGGCCTGTGCCCGCAAGATGGTCGAGGAAGCGGGCGGCGCCGGGCAGATCGCGGCGATCGGGATCACCAACCAGCGTGAGACCATCCTGTTCTGGAGCCGCGCCAGCGGCCGGGCGCTCGGCCCGGCGATCGTCTGGCAGGACAGGCGGACCGCGCAGCTGTGCAGCGAGCGCAAGGCACGCGGCGACGAGGACTGGGTCCAGAAGCGTACCGGCCTGCTGCTCGATCCCTATTTCAGTGCCAGCAAGATCGCCTGGGCGCTGCAGCATTGGCCGGCGGTCGCGGAGGCTGGCGAGGATCTGTGCGTCGGCACGGTGGAGAGCTGGCTGGTCTTCCGCCTGACCGGCGGCCTCCACATCTCGGACGCGAGCAACGCCTCGCGCACGGCGCTGATGGACATCGGCTCGGGCCGCTGGGACCCGGATCTGCTCGCTTTGTGGGGCGTGCCGCGATCGGCGCTGCCCGAGATCGTCGACTGCGCCGGATCCTTTGGCATGACGCTGGCCGGGCATTTCGGGGCGCCGGTCCCGATCTGCGGCCTCGCCGGCGACCAGCAGGCGGCTTCGATCGGCCAGGCGTGCCTGGCGCCCGGCGACACCAAGGCGACCTACGGCACCGGCGCCTTCGTCCTCACCAATACCGGCGACGAGCAGCGGCTGAGCCGTAATCGGCTGCTGACCACGATCGCCTGGCAGATCGGCGGCCTGCGCAGCTATGCCCTGGAAGGCTCGGTCTTCGTCGCGGGAAGCCTTATCAAATGGCTGCGCGACGATCTCGGCCTGCTCGGCAACGCTGCCGAGAGCGAGAGGCTTGCTCGCTCGGTGCCCGACAGCGGCGGAGTCCAGATCATCCCCGCTTTTACCGGGCTCGGCGCCCCGCATTGGCACGCTTCGGCGCGAGCGGCGATTTCGGGGCTGAGCTTCGCCACCGGCCGCGCCCATATCGTCCGCGCGGCGCTCGAGGCGATGGCGCACCAGACGAGCGACCTGATGGCCTGCTTCGCCGCCGATGGCGCGCAGTGGGAGACGTTGCGGATCGACGGGGGCATGGCAGCCAATGACTGGCTCGCCCAGGATCTTTGCGACATGCTGGACCTGCCGGTCGAGCGGCCGCGCTTCGTCGAGACCACCGCTCTGGGCGCCGCGATGCTCGCCGGGATCGGCTGCGGGCTGTTCGACTCGCTCGAGGACGCGGCGGCGATGCGCGGGGCGGTCGATCTGTTCAAACCGGACATGCACGCCGATACGCGCTCGGCCCGGCTCGAAGGCTGGCAGGCGGCGGTGCGCGGAGTGCTGGCGCGGAGCCAGGGTCGGCCCTGACCGGGTTGCGTCGCGTGTTCCCGGCGAAGGTCGGGGTCCAGCAGATTTATCCCTTGAAAGCTGGGTCCCGGCCTTCGCCGGGAAACGCTTCAAGCTGAAGGGGAAGACCCTAATTCACCGTCGTCGTGGTCGAAATCCCGTCGAGGATCTGGGTGATCCAGCCGCCGCCGTCGGTCCACAGGTTCATCGTATTATTATAGCCCCAGGCGCAGCTCTGCACGCCGATCGACGCATAGGCCGAGCTGACCGTCCTGTAGTAGAGCGCGCGCTGGTCCAGCGAAATGCCTTCATAGGCGCCATATTCGCCGACGAACGGCACCCGTCCGGTGCGGGTCATGAAATTCTGCACCTTGACCAGGTTGGAATCGAGATTCGCGTAATCGGTGGAAGACCCGAAGACCCGCCCGGTCGGCAGCACCGGCGAGACGAATGGCGCCCCCTGGTGGGTGAAGTCGAACGGATCGTAGGTGTGGATGGTCGGGACCAGGTAGGGATCGTTGGGGAATTGGACGCTGGCGAGCGAGTCCACGCCGGACCAGTTCTGGCCGCCGATCACCACCGGCCGGGTCGGATTGGAAGCGCGAACCGCGGCCAGCGCCGGAGTGAGCGTGGCGAGCAGGTTGCTGTCGTTGAGCTTGTTGTTGGGCTCGTTGATCAGCTCGAACCAGACATTGGCCGGCGCATCCTTGAAGCTGGCGGCGACCTGGCGCCACAATTCGGCGAAGCGGGCGCGGTTGCCGTCGGGATCGTCGAACAGCTCCAGATAATGGTGCATGTCGAGGATCACGTTGAGATTCTGGGCGAGCAAGGTGTCCATGACATGGTGGACTCGCGCCAGGAACGCGGCGTCGATCGCATAAGGCGGGGTCGCCGCGGCGTGGGACGAGAAGCGGACC
>JAQGLD010000212.1 GCA_028293055.1 Alphaproteobacteria bacterium | reverse complement strand
TCGCTGCGCGGGTGATGGCAGGCGAGAGACTGATCAATTTCCTCCCGATCAATCGCGAGATCGCCCATATCGCGGTCAAGGAGGCGGTCTTTCCCTTCGCGCGCTTTCCGGGAGTCGATCCGGTCCTCTCGCCGGAAATGAAGTCGACCGGCGAAGTGATGGGAATCGATTACGATTTCGCTACCGCTTTTCTCAAGGCGCAACTCGGCAGCGGGATCACCTTGCCGGCGACCGGCACGCTCTTCGTCTCGGTCAAGGATGGCGACAAGGGGCTTATCGCGCCGCCGGTGCGGGCGATGATCGAGATGGGCTTCTCGGTCATCGCGACCACCGGCACCGCCGATTACCTTACCAGCCAGGGAATCCCGGTGGAGCTGGTCAATAAGGTCGCGCAGGGACGGCCGCATATCGTGGACCGCATCAAGGACGGCGACGTCGCCCTGATCTTCAACACCACCGAGGGCTGGCAGAGCCACAAGGACAGCGCTTCGATCCGCGCATCGGCGCTGATGGCCAAGGTTCCCTATTTCACCACCGCGGCCGCAAGCGCGGCGGTGACTCGGGCGATTGCCGCCCAGAATGGGCACAGTCTTGATGTTCGCTCGCTGCAGGACTATTATTCCTCCTCCAGAGCATGACCCCCAAATAGTGGCTCAAGACGAGGTCGCTCCCATGTGGAGGGCGGCAGGTCCGAATTTTTGACGAAAGGCGTAGAGATGGCGACGGTAGAGAAGATGCCGATGCTGGCCGAAGGCTATGAGAGGCTGACCGCCGAAGTGCGTCATCTGAAGACTATCGAACGGCCGCTGATCATCGAGGCGATCGAGGTCGCACGTGGCCATGGCGATCTTTCGGAGAATGCCGAATATCATGCCGCCAAGGAGCGGCAGGGTCAGGTCGAGGCGCAGATCGCCGACATAGACGATCGGCTGAGCCGGGCGATGATCATCGACCCGACGACGCTCTCGGGCGACAAGATCGTGTTCGGGGCGACCGTCCATCTGGTCGACGAGAATGACAAGCCGGTAAAGTATCAAATCGTCGGCCAGACCGAGGCGGACGCCCGCGTCGGTCGCATTTCGTATAATAGCCCGCTGGGCCGCGCCTTGATCGGCCGCTCGGTCGGCGACGATGTCGAGGTCTCGACCCCGTCGGGCGACCGCTATTATGCGGTCGAGAAGATCGAGTTCATTTAGGACCCTCTGGCCGATAATGCGCCTTCCCCAGAACTGGCGCAGCGCGCCGGTGACGATCGCCATCGCCGCAGTCACCGGCCTCGCCTGGCTGGTCGTCGCCGCCCTCGGCCTCGATTATCAGGCGGCCATGTGGGGCGGCTTCATTCCGGCCCGGATCGACCCCGCCGGAGGCGCCGCCGCGCTGGTCCCGGTCCTGCTCACCCCGCTGACCGCGACCCTGGTCCATGGCGGGCTGATGCATGTCGCCTTCAACCTGATCTTTCTTCTGTTCTGCGGCCGATCGGTCGAGCCGATCCTCGGTTCGCGCGGGCTTCTCATCCTCTATCTGGTCGGCGCCTATGTCGGGGCAGGAGCGCAATATCTCATCGATCCGCACTCGGCGGTGCCGATGATCGGCGCGAGCGGAGCGATCTCGGCGGTGCTCGGCGCCTATGCGATGCTGTTCGGCAAGAATCGGGTGAAGGTCGCCAATCCGACACTGGCATTGTGGCTGCATGTATTGTGGCTCGCAGCCGCGTGGATCGGCCTGCAATTGCTGGTCGGCTTCGCGTTCACCCCGGGTGGCGAGGGAATCGCGGTGGCAGCCCATATCGGCGGCTTCATTGCCGGCCTGGCGCTGGCCAAGCCCTTGCTGCTGCTCAAGTGGCGCGGCGCGTGACCATTCCCTCCCGCATGCGGGTGGGGAGCTTCAGCCCTTGTCGCCGAGCTGGGGCTCGAGCAGGCGGTGGAGGTGGACCACCACATATTTCATCTCGGCATCGTCGACGGTGCGCTGGGCGGAGGCGCGCCAGGCGTCCAGCGCCTCGGCATAGGTCGGGAAGATTCCGACTATGTCGATCGTGCTCATGTCGAAATCGAGGCCCTGGGGGTCCTTGACGCGGCCGCCGAAGACGAGATGCATTAATGTGCTCATGGCTGGCGGTTAGCGGACCGAGCGCCGAAGGCAAGCCTTTCGCTCAGGGCTTGCCGCCGCCATCGCTGCCGCCCTTCTCGCGCACCGCCCCGACTGCGCGGTCGGTGAATTCCTCGAGCCGGCGCCGGACTCCGTCGCGGCTGATGCCGATCTCGTCCAGTTCCTTGCGGCCGGCCTCGCGCGCTGCGACGATCGCCTCGCGCGCGGTGTCGTTGAGCTTGCGTCCGGCGCTGCCGAGCAATTCCTCCTCGCGGCGAGTCTTGGGCAGAAGTGCGGCGACGACCGCGCCGATGGCCAGGCCGCCGATCACCGCCGCCACCGGATTGGTCTCGAGTCCGTCGATCGTGCGCTGGCCGACATCCCGCACGGTGTCGCGAGTGGTCGTGACCGCTGCGCGGGTGCGGGCGCGAGCGCTCTCATAAGCTTCGGCGGCGGTCTGCCGCACTCCTGAGAGTCGCCCGCTTTCGCCTACATTGTCCTCGGCGCCGCTGTTGGTGGGACGGTTGATCTCGGTCTTGCTGGCCATTTTACGCTCCTTTTCTATTCTTCGTCGTCGCCGAACAGGCGCGACGCAGCATGTTTGATCGGCGATCTCGCCAGGAAGAGCAGGAAGGCGCCGAGCGCTGCACCGGCGGCCACCGGCCGTGCCTTCACCGCTTCCACCGCATCGTCGGCGAGATCCCCGCTTCTGTCCTTGACGCCTTCCCAGGCATTGCTCGCCAGGGTCCCCGGCCGAAGCCGGGTCTGGAGCTCGGCGACGGTGCCGGTCAGGCGCCGCCGCGCCAGCTCGGCCTGGGTCTTGGCATTGATGATTTCCGTCGCGCTCATCCGTTCTTGTCCCATGCGCTCAGCGCCGCGCGCTCCTCGGCGTCGCCGCCGAGCGCCTTCATCCGGCGGGCTCCCCACCAGATCAGCAGCCCGGCGAGTATCGATACCCCGGCGAAGGTGATCAGGCCGCCGAGCAAAGGACCAAGGCTGGCCGCCAGGGCCAGGGCGATCGAAACGACCAGGGATATCGACGCCGCATTGATCAGCAATAGGCCGACGATCAGCGCGATCACACCGTTGCGGGCATTGCCTATGCGGTGGGCCGCGATCGCCTTGACCAGACCGATTTCGGCCTGGACGAACGCCCGGCCCTCGTCTCCGAGGCGGCCGAACAGCTCGCCCACCGAGGTCTCCGTCGGCTTTTCGGCCGGCGAATCCAAGGTCAGGCGTCCGATCCGCGGCCGCCGGACCTGCCGCCCGTGCTACTCTCCTCGGGCATGCCAGCCTTGACCAGGCGCACCAGGGTGAAGCCGAGCGCGGCGGCTATTCCGATGGCGATAGCGGGGCTCTTGCTTACCGCCGAGCGGACATCGTCGTACAGTTCGTCCACTTCCTTGCGGCGCAAAGTGTCGGAAAATCCGGAAATGGCGTCGCCGGCCTTGCGGGCATATTCGGCATAATCACCGCCAAGCCTTTCCTCGATCGAGTCTGCAGCGTCGGCGACCACCTTCGACAGGCCGTCGAGCGTGTCGCTGGCGCGGGTCTTGCCGCTGTCGGCAAAGTCGCGCACCCGGTCGCCGGCCTGCCCGCGGAGCGATTCGGTCTGGCTGCGGAGAGTCTCGATGAGGCCGCCGTCGCCGGCTGGCTGGGCGCCGCCGGTCGCGCCGCCCGTGCCGTTGCCGGACGAGGAGCCGACAAAACCCTCGCCGCTGGACGAGTCGCTTTTCGCGGCCCCCGAGCTGGATCCGCTGTCGATCGTGTCGCCGTGCGTTTCCATGGCCCCGTTGATGATATGATCCGTACCCTCGGGTAGATTGTCCTGGGCAGCCATGCGTGTTCTCCCGATGCGAATTGAGCTTTCACGTCTGAGAACCGTGCTGCTCGCTTCGCGTTCCGCCGGACGCGACGAAAGTTGCGTCCCCAGCGCCGCACCGATAAGCCGCGCCTGGCTTCTCAATATAGATCAGAACGAGGTCGTAACAATGACTGCCATCCTGGACACCCACGCCCGTGAGATCCTCGACAGCCGCGGAAATCCGACGGTCGAGGTCGAGATCCTGCTCGAGGATGGCAGCATGGGCCGTGCGGCGGTTCCGTCGGGTGCATCGACCGGAGCGCACGAGGCGGTCGAGCGGCGGGACGGCGACAAGAAGCGTTATGGCGGCAAGGGGGTCAGCGAGGCGGTCGAGGCGGTGCGCGGCGAGATTGCCGAGGCGGTCCAGGGCCTCGATGCCGAGGACCAGGCCGAGATCGATGCCTTGCTGATCGAGCTCGACGGCACCGAGAACAAGTCCCGGCTCGGCGCCAATGCGATCCTCGGGGTCAGTCTTGCAGTTGCCAAGGCGGCGGCGGACGCGCGCGGTCTGCCGCTCTATCGCTATGTCGGCGGGGTCGCGGCGCATCTCCTGCCGGTGCCGATGATGAACATCATCAACGGCGGAGTTCACGCGGATAATCCGATCGATTTCCAGGAATTCATGGTCATGCCAGTCGGCGCGGACTCGATCGCCGAGGCGGTGCGCTGCGGCGCCGAGATCTTTCACACGCTGAAGAAGAGGCTGCACGATGCCGGCCTTGCCACCTCGGTCGGCGACGAAGGCGGCTTCGCGCCCAACCTGGCGTCGGCGCGCGACGCGCTCGACTTCATCATGAAGTCGGTCGAGGAAGCCGGCTACACGCCCGGCGAGGATGTCGTCCTGGCCCTCGACTGCGCAGCGACCGAATATTTTCGCGACGGGGCCTACCGGCTCGAAGGGGAGGGGCGGACCTTGTCGTCCGAGGAGATGGCGGAATATCTCGCCCAGCTCGCCGCGGACTATCCGATCTCGTCGATCGAGGACGGCATGGCCGAGGACGATTTCCATGGCTGGAAGGTCCTGACCGACCGCATCGGCGACAAGATCCAGCTGGTCGGCGACGATCTCTTCGTCACCAATCCCAAGCGGCTGGTCGAAGGGATCAAGGCCGGCCTCGCCAACAGCCTGCTGGTCAAGGTCAATCAGATCGGCACGCTGACCGAAACCCTCGAGGCGGTGACCACCGCCCAGCGCGCGCGCTACACCGCGGTGATGTCGCACCGCTCGGGCGAGACCGAGGATACGACGATCGCCGACCTCGCGGTCGCGACCAATTGCGGTCAGATCAAGACCGGCAGCCTCGCTCGTTCCGACCGTCTCGCGAAATACAACCAGTTGATCCGGATCGAGGAAGAGCTCGGCACTTCGGCTCGCTACGCAGGCGTCACCCTGTTTCGCTGATCCGCATCGGCTCGTTTCAAGGGCCGGCATCGGCCTCAGAGCCATGCGAGAACTCGACTCGACCGTTAATTCCGCCGG
This sequence comes from Alphaproteobacteria bacterium, assembly GCA_028293055.1. Classification (GTDB taxonomy): domain Bacteria; phylum Pseudomonadota; class Alphaproteobacteria; order Sphingomonadales; family Sphingomonadaceae; genus Allosphingosinicella. Next base: position 948 of record JAQGLD010000212.1, on the reverse strand, counting down.
AACCAGCCTGTTTGCGGGAAAAACAGGGTTGATTCGCAAGCGTTTTACTGATTCTGTGACTTCGCAATGTCGGCGATGGGGCGAAACACGTTGGAGATGATCAAAAGGGCGGCGCTGCCTGCGCTGGCCCTGCTGATTATCGCCAATTTCGTGGGCTACGCGGTCGTCGGTTCGAACGGTATATTGAGCTGGGGCGACTACCGCCGGCAAAAGGCCGAACGCCTGGTCCAGCTGAGCCAGCTCCAGGGCGAGCGCGACAAGCTGGCCCATCGCGCCCAGTTGCTCGACCCCCGCAAGGTCGATCCCGATTATGCGGACGAGATGGTGCGGCGCCAGCTCGGCGTCGTCGCTCCCAACGAAGTCATAACCTCGGTTCCCGACTGACCATTCCGCCTTGCTAAAGCAGGGTGAAATATCGGTCGCTCCTCCCGGTCGGCAGGTTTGGCACAAGTTGCGCGGCGCTGCGTTTGCCGCCATAGACCCCACAATCCTAGGCACCAGCAGGAAGCTCACAGTGGCAAAGGCAGCACCGTCAAATCGCGCCAGCACCCCGGATTCCTCAGCCCCGCCACCCAGACCCAATCGAGAGCGACCTCCCGAGCCCCAGCGCCATCAGGCCGAGCGCGGCGAACTGCTCGAATATTACCGCCAGATGCTGCTCATCCGCCGCTTCGAGGAGCGCGCAGGCCAGCTTTACGGCCTCGGCCTGATCGGCGGTTTCTGCCACCTCTATATCGGCCAGGAAGCGGTCGCCGTCGGCCTGCAATCGGCGATGGAGCCCGGCAAGGACAGCGTCATCACCGGCTATCGCGACCACGGCCATATGCTCGCCTACGGAATCGATCCCAAGCTGATCATGGCCGAGCTGACCGGGCGTGCCGCCGGGATATCCAAGGGGAATGGCGGCTCGATGCACATGTTCAGCGTCGAGCATTAATTCTACGGCGG